>JALZEC010000016.1 GCA_030862235.1 Actinomycetota bacterium
CCTCGGCGCCTCGTCCGCCCGGACCTTCGACCTCGAGGTGTACGCCCCGGGCTGCGACCTCTGGCTGGAGGCGTCCTCCGTGTCGTGGTTCACCGACTACCAGGCGAGGCGAGCGAATGTGCGCTACCGCCGGGCCGGCGGCGGCGGCACCGCGTTCGTTCACACCCTGAACGGCTCGGGGCTGGCCGTTCCCCGGATATGGGCGGCCCTGGTCGAGACTTACCGCCAGCCCGACGGTTCCGTGGCCTTCCCCGAAGTCCTCCACCCCTACCTGCGAGGTGTGACCAGCATCCGGCGCTAGCTTCGGCTCGTGTCCCGGGCCCAGGTCGTCTTTGCCGTGGCCCTCTCAGTCGTTGCGCTGGTGATCGTGGCCGTCGGCGGGTACGTGCTGTCGTCGACCCGGTGGGGTGACCGCTGGTACGGGCGAGGCAGGGGGGAGGAATGAGCCCCGGCAACACGACGTACCGGGGCAAGTCCGGACAGTGGGCCTTCCTCGTCCACCGGGCCACCGGCATCCTCGTGTTCGCCTTCCTGCTGCTCCACGTGGTGGACGTGTCGCTCGTGCGGTGGCCCTCCCTCTACGACGACGTGCACCGGTTGTACGGGAACGTGCTGCTCCGGCTGTTCGAGGTGGGGCTGCTGTTCGCCCTGCTGTTCCACTCGCTGAACGGCCTGCGCATCGTGGCTGTGGACTTCTTCCCGGGAGCGGTGGGCAACGAGCGTCGCCTCCTCGCCGTCGCACTGGGGCTCACCGTGGCCGCCGGCGTCCCCGGTGCCATCGTGATCCTCTGGCCCTTCCTCGAAGGACGCGTGTTCTGAGTGGGAGTCCCCACGCAGACCCAGCGACCGGTGCGGGCCCGCCCCGGCTTCGAGGCCTGGTCCTGGCTGTTCATGCGCCTCTCGGGGCTGGCCCTCGTGTTCCTGGCGCTCCTCCACTTCGCCATCACCCACGTGATCAACGACGTGGTGGAGACCGATTACCGGTTCGTGGCCGACCGGTGGGACAACCCCTTCTGGCAGATCTTCGACTGGCTGCTCCTGGCCCTGGCCCTCCTGCACGGGGCCAACGGGGCCCGCTGGGTCATCGAGGACTACGTGCGCCAGCCGGGGCGGCAGACGGCCGCCAAGTACACGGTCTACGCCCTGACGGTGGCCCTGCTCGTGTACGGCACCTTCACCATCGTCGCCTTCACGCCGGCTTCCACCTAGGCCCGCCGTCCTGCCCAGGCTTCAGGCAGAGGCGGCCCGACAGGCGGCACAGCGCCCGAGGACGGCGAAGTGGTTCAGGCGCATGGAAAAGCCGTACTGGGCCTCGAGGCGCTCGCCGAGGTCGGCGAACAGGGAGTCGGGTACCTCGACGACGGCCTGGCACTGCTCGCACACGAGGTGCTGGTGGGTGTCGGTGGCGAGGTGGTAGACGGCGCGCCCGTGCCCGAGGTGGACGTGCTCGACCACCCCGAGCTCCTCGAGCGTGTCGAGGCACCGGTAGATGGTGGTCAGGTGGACGTCGGGGTGGGCCCGCTGGACGGCGGCGGTCAGGTCGTCGGCGGTTACGTGGCCCTCGGCGTCGAGGAGGGCAGCGATGATGGCCCGGCGGGCGGCCGTCAGGCGGCCGCCCCGCTGGCGGAGGAGGCCGAGAATGCCGTCGAGGCGATTGTCGTCGCCGGCACCCGACATGCGGGAAGCGTACTGGGCCGAGCCGGATTTCCGTCCGAACGGCGGTACTGTCAGCTTGGAACCGGCCATGCAACCCACCTCAGACGCTCCCCGTTCGCGGTTCCGCCTTCCGCCCTGGCTTCTGATCCTCCTCGTCGTCGTGGTCCTGGCGACAGGGGTGGCCGTCGTCCTGGCTCGCCAAGGGGACGATCCGGGGGCCGAGGTGGGAGCGGGGGCCAAAGACTCGACGACGACCACGAGCGTCCCAGAGGCGGCCCCCGAGACGTCCCCGACCAGACCGGCGAGCCCGTCCAAGCCCGGCATCTCGTCGGACGTCTCCGCTGCCCAGCGCGCCCTCTTCGAAGAGCTCATGGCCCAGACCTCCGAGATCCGCGGACTGTCCTGGAAGGAGTCCCTCAACCTCAGGATCGTCTCCCACGATGAGCTGGTCAGGCGCCACGCCGAAGCCACCGCGCGCGACCTCGACCCGACCCGAACCGCTGCCACGGAGGCCACGCTCAAGCTCCTGGGTCTCTTCCCGGCCGACGTCAGCTACCAGCGGCTGCTCGACGACATCGTCCGTTCGGGGGCGGTGCTCGGGTTCTACGACTCGAAGACCCGGGAGCTGTTCGTCAAGGCCGAAGGGGAGCTCGACAGTCAGGTGAAGGCGACGATCGTCCACGAGATGGTCCACGCCCTGGCCGACCAGAACTTCGACTACGGGCCGCGGATCGATGCCCTGGACAGGGCGGACCGGGCCGAGGAGTCGTTCGCCTTCAGCTCGCTGCTCGAAGGCGACGCCAGGCTGACCGAGACCCTGTGGATGGACCGTCATCTCGACCCCCTCGAGGCGCTGGCCATCGCCCTCGGCCTGGGTGGGTCGGGTGACGGCGGCGGCGAGGCCCTCCTCAACGCCCCCCCGTACTTCGTCAAGTCGCTCCTGTTCCCCTACACGGAGGGCCTGGCCTTCGTCGAGAGCCTCCACCGCGCTGGAGGGTTCGCCGCCGTCGATGGGGCCTACCGCAGGCCGCCCACGTCCACCGAGCACATCATCCACCCCAATACGTACTCCTCCGGACAGACGCCGGCGGTACCGCCGCTGCCCGACGTCGCTGCCGCCACCGGCTGCCGCGCCGTCCGGAGCGGCATGATGGGCGAGTTCGACATGCGCGAGCTCCTGGGGGCGGAGCTGGGAGTGTCCGAGGCCCAGCAAGCGGCCCATGGTTGGAACGGCGACGCCTACTCCCTCGTGCGCTGCGGCAACACGCTGGGCCTGGCCGACCGCTGGCAGACCGACCCGGGCGTGGATGCCTCCCGTCTGGCCGACGCGCTGAGCCGCTGGGCCAGGGGCTGGTCGGGGGGCCGGGGGCCGGGCGCCGACGGGCGCTTCTCCGGGCCCTCGGGTGCGGGCCGGATCGCCCGGACCGGAAACCAGGTCGAGTTGGTTCTGGCCCGAGACGGGGAGACAGCCGATCGGCTGGTGCGAGCGCTGGGCTGAGCTCGCGGCGCGGCGCGGGCGGGCGGCGGTCAGGTGGGGATGTCAGACAGGAGGGCGAGGACCTCGGCGTCGTCCCCTGACGCCTCCGGGCCGTAGCTCAGGACCAGCGTCCCCTGGGTCTTGCAGACCGGGCACACGAGGGCGGCGACGGCCATCATGTCAGCCGGGTCGGAGACGCCCTCGAGACGGCGCAGGTCGTCCACCTGCATCTCGGCGGCGTCGCTCTCCATGTGGCAGGACACGCACAGCACCTGACCGGCCGGCCGGGCCGCCATCTGCCCCCGGTATCCCTCGAGCTCGAGCGACTCCAGTACGTCGCTCAACGTGATGTTGTCGGGGGACTCGGCGGACGGCGGCACCGCTAGGCCGCCTGCTCCAACGGGTGGTCCTCCAGCAGGTCGAGCACCGCCGCCTCGATCGCTCCTTGGGTCAACAGGCTCACCCCGCTCTCGTCCGACGTGACCGCTGGCGCCATGCCCAGGGCTTCCAGCGCCGGGCGGATCGTGCGGCCCTCGCGGTAGCGGTCGATGATCCGGGGGTCCACATAGGACGAGCGGCACACGGCGGGCGTGTTGCCGAGGTAGTGGGCCACCTCCTTGATGCTTCGCGTGATCGCCCGCTTGCGGCCTGTCGGTGAGGTCACCTGGGCAGAGACGGCGAGGGCCACGGCCGCCAGCACGGTGGCGTTCCAGGTGCGGAAGTCCTTCGCCGTGAACTCCCCACCCGTGCACTCCTTGATGTAGGCGTTGATGTCTGGCGACCGGACGTCGACCCAGCGGTCGCCGTCGCGCCAGGCGAGAAGCTCGGGCTTGCCACCTCGGCGGCGCTTCAGAGCCTGTACCACGTCCACCACCTCGGGATCCACGACGGACTGTATCCGCCGCTTGCCCGACTTCGAGGTGTAGTCGAACGTGACGACGCCCCCACTCACCTTGACGTGTCTCTTGTGCATCGTGGCCAGGCCGTAGGTCTGGTTCTCCTCGGCGTACCCCTCGGTGCCGATGCGGAAGAAGCCCAGGTCGAGCAGGCGGGTAGCACAGGCCAGCACCCGCTCGCGGTCCAGGTCGGGATGGCGCAGGTGCTCGGCCACGACCCGCCGCAACGCCGGCAGGGCCCGGGCGAACTCGAGCATGTGGTCGAACTTCTCCCGGTCCCTGTGTTGCCGCCAGACGTCGTGGTAGCGGTACTGACGCCGGCCTCGGGCGTCGAGGCCCGTGGCCTGGATATGGCCACGGGGGTCGGGGCAGATCCACACGTCGGTCCACGCCGGCGGGATGACAAGGGCCTTCACCCGCTCGAGCACCTCCGAGTCGGTGATCCGCGTTCCCGTGCAGTCGTAGTACGCGAAACCGCGGCCCACCTTGCGCCGGCGGAAGCCGGCTGCTGAGCAGTCGCTGCGCCGGAGACGGACGCGCGTCGTCTTCGCCATGTCGCGCCCGGATCTACCCGGGCGGGCTTGTCCGGGAAACGGCCCGCCGTTTCAGGCCCTGTCGCGACGGGTAACCGCGCCATCGATGACCGCGATGACGAATCCCATTCCAGAGCCGTTTCCGCCGGTCGATCCTCCGCCCGCTCCGGTGCCCGAGCCGGGCCCGCCCCAGCCCCGCCCGGAGCCTCCCATTCCCGATCCCCAGCCGATCTGAGAGGCCCTGGATGGCACGACTGACGGACCACAACGTGGTCGCCACCTTCCCCGACCTGGACGCCGCCCGTGAGGCGATGCTCGCCCTTGGCCGATCTGGTCTGGACGCTGACAACATGTCGATGCTCGGTCGGGACGTGCGCGACGTGGAGAGTGACGCCGACACGCGATTCCGGGATCTCGAGGTCACCGGCGAACTGGCCAAGAAGGCGGCGATCGCCGGAGGAGCGGGGACGGTGCTGGGCGGGATCGTGGGCGCCGTGACCTTCGCCCTGCCCGGCCTGGGTCCTGTGATCGGATCCGGCATCTGGGCGGCCGTGGCCGGCGGTGCCGTCGCCGGAGGAGCCATCGGCGGGATGGTCGGCACCGTCGCTTCCGCCGAGCTCGGCCCGGAGTGGGAGGTCAGCTACGGCGAGCCCTTGCGGGAGGGCCACGTGCTGGTGGCCGTGCACGCCGGAGACGACGAAGAGGCGGCGGAGGCGGCCAAGATCCTCGAGAAGGAGGGGGCCGAGCGGGTCGACCACCTCGACGCCGAAGCCAAGCCCCTCGAAGGCTGAGCCGGCGCAGTGTCGGCCCGAGTGGTGTGACCGTCCTCATCGGGACCTCCGGCTGGCAGTACGCGTCCTGGAAGGGTCGGTTCTATCCGGAGGACCTCAAGCAGGCGGGCTGGCTCGAGCACTATGCCGACCGGTTCCAGGTGGTGGAGGTCAACAACGCCTTCTACCGGCTCCCAGAAGCCTCGACCTTCCGAAAGTGGGCCGAGCGCACGCCGGCCGACTTCATCGTCGGGGTGAAGGCGAGCCGGTACCTCACCCACATCAAGCGGCTGGCCGACCCCGCCGAACCCGTCTCCCGCTTCCTCGAGCGAGCGACTCATCTCGGAGCCAAGCTCGGCCCCGTGCTTCTCCAGTTGCCCCCTACCCTCGTTGCGAACCAGGAGCGGCTGGAGGAAACCCTGGCCCAGTTCCCGGCCGGCGTGCGGGTGGCCGTCGAGTTCCGTCACGACTCCTGGTACACCAACGAGACCCGGGCCCTGCTCGAGGCCAGGGAGGCAGCGTTTTGTCTGGCCGACAGTCCCCGCCGCACCACGCCGGTCTGGCGTACGGCGAGCTGGGGCTACCTCCGCCTCCACGAGGGGCGTGCCGCGCCCCGACCGTGCTACAGCGAGCGAGCGCTGGAGGACTGGGCCCGGCGGTTAGCCGACCACTGGGGCCCGGACGAAGACGTGTATGTGTTCTTCAACAACGATCCGCTGGCGTGCGCCGTGCGGGACGCCATCGTGTTCGCCGACGTGGTGAACCGTGTCGGCTTGCAACCAACCCGCGTCCCCGCTCGGGACGAGGTCGCCGTTGGGTGAAGAGCGTTGCCGCCTCTCAGGCGGCGGCGGCTCGTTCGGCTGCCGTGGGAGCGGACAGACGGGCGGTCGGGAAGACGTTGCTCTGCTCTTCCGCCTCGCTGATCACCTCTGCGGTGCGGGCCAACTCCTCTTGCAGCTCGGCGATCTCCTTGTCGAGCCGGGCGACGTCCTCGGTGCGACCCTGGACCTCAGCCCGCTGCTGACTCTCGACGAGCTCGACGAGCTGAAGCTCGAGCCCCACCAAATGGTCTTCGAGTTGGGGGTCAGTCATCCCCCCTTCTGTTCCCAACACGCCCGCCGACCACACCTCGCCTGTCCGGAAGGTGCTGTCAGGAGGATTACGGTGCGTGGTCGGCGGCAGACGGCCGCCCAACGGAGCGGAGGTGAGGGAGTGAAGTTTCTCGTGCTCTGGCGCATGGAGATCTCCCGGCTCACGGCGGACATGATGAAGTCCGTCCTGACCATGCCTGACTACGCCAAACCGCTGGAGGAACAGGGCAAGGTCATCGGCCGCTACCACATCGTCGGATCGCACGGCGGCGCGTGGATCTACAACGTCGAGTCGAACGACGAGTTGGAGATGCTGCTGGCCAAGTCGCCCGTCTACAACTTCGCCCATTTCCAGGTCTTCCCCCTGGCCGACATGTCCTCCTTGCCCGTCGCACCGCCGCCCGGAAGCACGGACGTCTGAGCTCTCGCATGGCACCTCGCATCCTCGAGAGGGCGATGGAACGGCTGAGTGCGGCTTCCGGCCTCGACGCCGTCGCCCGGCCGCTGTCCAAGAAGGTGGCCGCCGTCATCCCTCAGGGCGTGGCGAAGGACGTCCTGAGCGGCACGTGGATGGGGCACCCGCTCCATCCCCTGCTGACCGACATCCCCATCGGCGCGTGGACGAGTGCCATGGTTCTCGACCTCCTCGGCCGTCCGGGAGACGAGGAAGCCTCGGCCCGCCTCATCGGGCTGGGTGTGGTCAGCGCCCTGCCCACCGCTGTGGCCGGTCTCGCCGATTGGTCGGACACGCTGGGCGAGGACCGGCGCGTGGGGTTCGTCCACGCAGTGGCCAACGTGGTTGCCGTCGGACTGTACGGCTGCTCATGGATGGCCCGGCGTCAGGGCGACCAGCGACGGGGAGTGGCGTTGGGGTGGGCCGGGGCCACGGTCGCCACCGTGGGTGGGTACCTCGGTGGCCACCTCTCCTACCGAAACGGGGTGAACGTCGACCGGCACGCCTGGGAGCACCCGTCGGACGATTGGGAGGACGTGGCCGCCGTGGTCGACCTCGAGGACGGCAAGCCCACGAAGGTGTCGGTCGGCCACGACGAGGTGCTTCTCGTCAAGCAGGACGGGGACATCCTGGCCATCCACGACGTCTGCGCCCATATGGGTGGCCCCTTGCACGAGGGCGAGCTGTCCAACGGGTGCGTCACCTGCCCCTGGCACGGGAGCGTCTTCCGACTGGCGGATGGAGCCGTGGTCCACGGGCCGGCGACCGGGCCACAGCCGGCATACGACGTGCGAGTCAGCGGCGGACGGGTCGCGCTGAGGCGCCGCTGACGGTGTCCTCGCCGGGCCGGCGGATGGGACTTCCGAGCCGGGCCTTCCGAGACCGCACGGACGCCGGCCAAGTCCTGGCCGGCCTGCTCACGAGTTACCGCGGTCGGGATGACGTGCTCGTACTCGGCCTTCCCCGGGGGGGCGTACCGGTCGCAGCGGAGGTGGCACGGGGCCTGGAGGCGCCTCTCGACGTGTTCGTCGTGCGCAAGCTGGGCGTGCCCGGCCGGGAGGAGCTGGCCATGGGCGCCATCGCCAGCGGTGGGGTTCGGGTCATCAACGGCGCCGTCGTGGAGGGTCTCGGCATCGACGACGACGTGGTCGACGCGGTGGCCGAACGCGAGCTGCAGGAGCTCGAGCGGCGCGAGGCGGCGTACAGGGGGGACCAACCCCCACCCGACGTCGCCGGCAAGGTCGTGATCGTGGTTGACGACGGGCTGGCTACCGGCTCCACCATGCGTGCTGCCGTCTCAGCCTTGCGGGCGAAAGGTCCGAGCCGGATCGTGGTCGCCGTCCCCGTCGGATCACCTGGGACGTGCCACGACCTGGAGGCGGAGGCCGACGAGGTGGTGTGCGCTCGCATGCCCGGGCAGTTCCTCGCCGTCGGTCAGTGGTATCACGACTTCTCGCCGACGACGGACGACCAGATCCGCCTCCTGCTTGCCGGGTAGGCGGAGAGACTCGTCAGGTCCGCTTCTTGCGAGCGGGCCTCGTGGTCCTCGCTTCCTTCGAGGGGCCGTCGAGCGAACTGCCGGCTTCTTCGGTCCGGGCTCTGGTGAGCCTCCCAGTCGCCGGCCTCGTCTCCGCCGCCCTTCCCGAACTCGCGGTCCTGCGGGTGGGCCGCGCTGCCTTCGCCGGGATGTCCGCCGGTTGCTCGGCCAGCCGCGCCGCTCTCCGGCTCCGCACGGAACCCCTCGTCGGGGCCGCCTCGTCCGCTGACTCCGTCTCAGCCGCCGCCCTGGTCGCCTTTCGGGGTGCCCTGGCCGCCCCTGCCGCACCCGCCTCCGCCGCCGGCGGAGTGCGCCTCCTTGCCGCCGACTTAGCCGGTGCGGGCTCGCCGGCGGCGGCGGTGCGGCGGGCGGGGGACACCTTTGCCGCCTTGGTCCCCTTGGTCCCCTTGGTCGCCTTCGCCGTCTTTGCTGCCTTGGCCGGGGCCGCTCGTTTCCGGGGCCGCGCCGCTGCTTGGGCGGCTCGTTCTTCGGCCTCGGCCAGACGGGACCGGAGCTGGTTGATCTCCTCCTGGGCGGAAGAAGCCTGGCTCTCGGCTTCGGCCGCACGGCGATCGGCGTCCGCCGCTCGGGCCTCGGCCTCCGACGCCCGGCTCTCCGCTTCACTTGCCCGGCGTTCCGCGTCGGTCGCCCGGTGTTCGGCGACGCCCGCCCGATCCTCGGCGACCCGCGCCCGGTCCTCGGCGACCCGCGCCCGGTCCTCGGCCACGCGTGCCCGTTCCTCAACGACTCCTGAGGTGGATGCCGCGGCTGTCACGGGGGGAGAGAACGAAGGCTCGGCGTCGCCCGCCCGCTCGTCCTCGTCTTCCTCCTCACCGTCGTCCTCGATGAAGACCACCTCGTCCTCCTCCGCCGGCGACACGTCCTCGTCGGCCTCCTCCACGTCCTCGAGGTCATCGGGCTCGGGCTCCAGCCCCTGCGCCTCCCGCAGACGGCGCCCTAACACGCCGCCCAGCACGGGCCCACCGCCGCCCGGACCTTGGCGTCCTGACGGACCGCCGCCTGCTCCCGGACCACGGGGCCGAGGCGACGAAGGAGCACGGTGCCGTTCCTGCCACTGCCGCAGGGCCTGCTCCCGCATGCTCTCGGCCTCGCCCGGATCCTGTCGCATCACCATGTCTTCTGCATTGCGGCCGGAGCGGGCGGCGACGTCGCGCAGCGCCATCTCGGTCACGCCGAGGTCCTCGTCGTCGTCGTCGTCCTCGAAGTCCTCCTGGGTGCGATTGCGACGCAGGGGCTGGGCGTCCGGGGGCGGCGCCTGCGGTCGCGAGCCCGGCCCGACACCGCCACCGAAGGCAAGGGACGACCCGACCGAACCGGTTATCGAGGCCGCTCCCTGCCACCCCGTGAAGCCGGAACGGTCTTCGCTCTCGGGCGGGCGGCCCCGGCGACGACCGCGCTTGCGCTCCTTCATCTGCTCGGCGATCTGTTCGAGTGGAGAGCGCGGGCCCAATGAGGCGCCGATGTCGGCGGGAGGCCCCGGAGGCCGAGTGAGGCGCTCGACTTCCCTCGCCGCCTCTTCCTCGATCTCCTCGCGTGAGGGACCACCCTTCATCCAACCGCCGAAGATGTCCTTAGGCATCCATCCCCCCTGGCTTGCCAAAATCCTACGCCAGACGGAGATTGGGCCGCGATGTGGGAGTGGCCGGCGTCAAGCCTCAGACCGACGAGTGGTGGTCTGCGGGCGGCGTCGCGGGCCGGGGGTTTGCAACCCGACGGCGGCTGTGGGTCCTACCATGGGCCGGGGCGTCTCCAGTCCCTGGGCCGCTAGCTCATCGGGTAGAGCAGGGGACTTTTAATCCCAAGGTGCGGGGTTCGAGACCCCGGCGGCCCACTCGTCTGATCTGCGGGTTCTCTCGACAGCCCGACGCATGAACAGCCACTAAATTCTTCACGTGGTTACGGGAGGGTCACAATGGGTCCGACCACCGTCGATACCGTCCCGGCAGCCGGTAACTTGACACTGTGGTGAGTCGTGCGAGGATGCGCGCAGTGGAGTCGTCGACAGGCGGGAAGTACGACCTTGCTTCACAGCCAATCACGGCGACGAACATCAAGCTTGCCCTGGCCAGTATGGATGAGGTCGAGCACGGCGAGTTCGTTGACGGGTGGGCTAAGTGCGTGGAACTCGCCGAAATTCACCAGGACCGTGAGTCGCAGCGTGCTTTGCTTGCCTACGTGAGGTCCTGGGTCGTCTCGATCTTGCTCCGTGAAGACCCGGAGTGGCAGAACCAAATGCTGGAAACCGCAGGTGCCGTCGCAGAGGCCGAAACCCCTCTAGATGCTGACGGCCTCCGCAAACTGTTGACCAACGTCACGCCATAGCTGGCTGCTCAGTACGTGCCGGGCGGGTGGCACATTTTGAACCCTGCCATCATCGCAGCACAGCTGGCGGATGCGCCGGAGGAGGACAAGGCGGCGGTTGCAGATGCGTTCGAGCTTCTTCTGGAGAATCCCTTCGATCCTCCCGAACTGACCGTCCACCCACTTCGCGGATCACAGCGGTCCGCAGTAGACCCCCTCGACCCACGAC
>JALZEC010000021.1 GCA_030862235.1 Actinomycetota bacterium
GGATGCCACGGGTTCCGAGCGATGGCGTAAAACTGCTGGCCGTCCAGCCCGACCCCGTCGGGGACTACCACCGACGGGAAGTCCTCCCGGACGAGGGCGATGGCCGGACCCTCGGTCCCCGGCCGGATGAGCCGGGTGATCCCCTCGCCGCTGGCCCGCACGTCGAGCAGGAGGAGGACGAAGGCCAGCGCCGCCCCCAACGCCGCCCAGGCCAGAATCGCCTGAGGACCCCGGCCGGACCCGTTCTGGGGTCGTGCGGCGCGGTCCTCACCCCGCCTGACGACCCCGGTTCGCCTTGGGGGTACCGACCCTCCCACACGGTCCTCCACCGTGCGCCGATGGTAGGACCAGGGCGGACCATTCGCGCCGGTCGTCCACCGGCGGCGTAGTCTGATCTCCCGTGGCCAAGCACATCTTCGTTACCGGAGGCGTGGCCAGTTCCCTCGGCAAGGGGCTCACCGCCGCCTCCCTCGGCCGGCTGCTCAAGAGCCGAGGGCTACGGGTCACCATGCAAAAGCTCGACCCCTACATCAACGTCGACCCCGGCACGATGAACCCCTTCCAGCACGGCGAGGTGTTCGTGACCGAGGACGGCGGCGAGACCGACCTCGACCTGGGCCACTACGAGCGCTTCATCGACGAGAACCTCAAGCGCGAGTCCAACGCCACCACCGGCTCCATCTACTCGTCGGTGCTGGCCAAGGAGCGGCGGGGCGACTACCTGGGCGTCACCGTCCAGGTCATCCCCCACATCACCAACGAGATCAAAGAACGCATCCTCCGGGTGGCCAGCGACGACGTGGACGTGGTGATCACCGAGGTGGGCGGCACCGTCGGCGACATCGAGATCCTCCCGTTCCTCGAGGCCATCCGTCAGTTCCGGAAGGAAGTCGGGCGCGACAACGTCTGCTACGTCCACGTGACCCTCGTGCCCTATATCGGGCCCTCCGGCGAGCAGAAGACCAAGCCGACCCAGCACTCGGTCACCGAGCTTCGCAGCCGCGGCATCCAGCCCGACGCGATCGTCTGCCGCAGTGACCGCCCCATCTCCGACGGGCTGAAGCGCAAGATCTCCCTGCTCTGCGACGTCCCCCAGGAAGCGGTGGTCAGCGCGGTTGACGCGCAGAACCTGTACGAGATCCCCCTCGTCCTGCACGAGGAGGGCCTCGACGGCTACGTCTGCCGCCTCCTGCGCTTCGACGGGCCCGAGTACGCACCCCACCTTGACCACTGGCGGGAGCTGGTGGCCCGCGTCGAGGCGTCTACCACGCCCGTGCGCATCGGGCTCATCGGCAAGTACGTGATCCTGCCCGATGCCTACCTGTCGGTGGTCGAGGCCCTCCGCCACGGCGGGTTCGCCCACGGTGCCCGGGTGGACATCGAGTGGGTCCAGGCGGAGGACGTCGAGGGACTGCTGGCCGCCGGCCGCCTGCGCGACCTGGACGGCATCGTCATTCCCGGAGGCTTCGGCCCCCGTGGCATCGAGGGCAAGATCGCCGCCGCCGGCTATGCCCGGGAGCACGGCATTCCGTGCCTCGGCCTGTGCCTCGGCATGCAGACCATGGTCATCGAGTTCGCCCGCAACGCCCTCGGCCTGGCCGGCGCCAACTCCTCCGAGTTCGACCCCGACACGCCCCATCCCGTGATCGATCTCATGGACGACCAGCGCGAGGTGGTCAACTACGGCGGCACCATGCGCCTCGGCGTGTACGCCGCCCGGCTTCGCCCCGGTTCGAAGACGGCGGAGGCGTACGGCGAGCCGGTGGTGTTCGAGCGCCATCGCCACCGGTACGAGTTCAACCCCCGGTACCGCCGCCGCATCGAGAGCGCCGGGCTGCTGGCCGCCGGCACCTCCTTCGACGACCGGCTGGTCGAGTTCGTCGAGCTCGAGAACCACCCGTTCTGGGTCGGCACGCAGGCCCACCCCGAGTTCAAGAGCCGCCCCGACCGCCCCCACCCGCTGTTCAAGGGCTTCGTCGGGGCCGCCCTCGCCCGGGCCGACGCCCGTGCGCCGAGACTGCTCCGGCTCGACCCTGTCCCCGATCTTGTTTCGCCCGGCGGAGCGCCCGCCGTTCGCTCCGGCATGGAGCCGGCCCCGTCTCCTCGCCAAGGCGGGGACCCGTTCATTCCGTCCGGGCACGGAGCCGGCCGCCTGGGTGATGTTCCGCAAGCTCACTGAGAACGTCGTCTACGAGGGCAGCCTGGTCACGGTGGCCCAGGCCACCTTCGAGGGGCCCGACGGCACGTTCGAGCGCGACGTCGTCCACCACCCCGGCGCGGTGGACGTCGTTCCCGTGCTCGACGACGACAAGACCGTGATCCTCGTGCGCCAGTACCGGGCCGCGGTCGACAAGGAGCTGCTCGAGATTCCTGCCGGCAAGCGGGACGTGCACGGGGAGCCGGTCGAGGAGACGGCCCGCCGCGAGCTGGAGGAGGAGATTGGCATGCGCGCCGGCCGTCTCGACCTCCTGTGTCGGTTCTACAACTCGCCGGGCTTCTCCGACGAGGAGTCGTACATCTTCTTGGCACGGGACCTGGAGGAGTGCGAGAGCTCGCTCCAGGGGGTCGAGGAGCAGCACATGACCGTCGAGCGTGTCTCCCTCGACGACGTCCCCGCCCTGATCGCCGCCGGCCAGCTGACCGACGCCAAGTCGGTCATCGGCCTCTGCCTGGCCCGGGAGGCGTTGGCCCGCTAACCCGGCTCGCGTCGGCGCGCGGGCGCGAAACAGCCCGCCCCACGCCGCACGCGGTTTGCGCGATGTTTTCGTGCTACCACCATCGACAGGTTGTTCACAGCATGGTTGGATGAACGGGCGGCGGCAGGTACGGCGGTGAATCGGCGGAACACCCTCTTTCGGTTCCCTTTTCACGACGCACGGCGGCCAGCCGCGCCTTCGAGGAGCCAAGAGAGGAGCGTGGGTTCTGTTGCTGGATGTCGAAGGAATTCAACGGAAGATCCGTGTAGCGGGCGTCACATGGGAGGCGGGGTACACCCCCCTGGCCCAACTCCCCGAGGAGGACCAAGACCGACGTCTCGGACTTGAGGTCCCCCCCGGAGAGCTCGAGCGCTTTGCCGCCGCCATCGCGGCGACCGGCTATGAGGCGGGTATTGCCTTTGCCTCCGAGCGCGACTGGCGCAAGACGAAGGGGAAGAACTGGATCACCCAGATCCGGGACCAGGGGAGCTGCGGTTCCTGTGTCGCCTTCGCCACGGTGGCGACCATGGAGGCCCAGGCCCGCATCGAGCACAAGGCGCCGGGATGGGACCTCAACCTGGCCGAAGCCGACCTGTTCTTCTGTGGTGCAGGGAAGCGGTGCCAGCAAGGGTGGTGGCCTTCTGAGGCGCTCGTGTACACGAGCGCGAAAGGAGTCCCAGACGAGTCGTGCTTCCCCTACCAAGACCACGACATGGACTGCAAGGGCTGTGCCGACCGCCCGGGCAAACTGCTCAAGGTCGGCGAGTGGAAGGAGCTGGTCGGGGTCGGGGAGCGGAAGGGCTGGCTCGACACGAACGGCCCGACCATCGCGTGCATGGCCGTCTACCGCGACTTCTACGCCTACAAGAACGGCATCTACCGCCATGTGAGCGGCGACCTCGCCGGCTACCACGCCGTCTGTTGCGTGGGCTACAGCGAGGAGGAGCGGGCGTGGATCTGCAAGAACAGCTGGGGCACCGGCTGGGGTGACGGCGGGTTCTTCAAGATCGCCTACGGCGAGGCGGAGATGGACACAAGGTTCCCGATGTGGGGGGTCAGCGGCGTCACCGGGACGCTCCACCCTCGGGACGACGAGAGCGAGGACGAGGACGACGAGACCTCGGCTCTCGCCGACCACGTGGTGCTCCGGCACGAGGCGGACGGGGCCATGAGGCTGCTCGCCCGTGTTGGCGGCGCATGGAAGGCAATGAACGTGCAACCCGACGCTGCGGCCGGGCTGGCCGCGGCCGCGTTCGGCTCGACGGCGGTCGAGGTGACCTACGAGGGCGACGCCATCGTCACCCTCTCATCTTGGAAGAAGTTCTGAACGAAAGGGAGAAAGACCTTGTCCACCACTGATATCCCCCAACACCTGATCGAGGAGCTCGAGCAGGCAACCAAGCGCCTGAACGGCGGGCGCAAGGACGCGTCCGGCATGCAGGCGGAGGGCTTCGAGTTCCCCATCGCCGCCCCGCCGGCGGGCTTCAAGGGCAGCTTGCCCGATGTCGTGGGCGCCTTCAGCATCCAGAAGTTCGCCGCCGCCGGCGATCTCTTCGACACGCACGCCGACGCCGACGGCTTCCTCAAGGGCCCGTGGGGTTCGGCCCGGAACTTCTGGTACAGCGACGGCGGCGTCAAGCCGTGGGCCTACTACGAGGAGTACGACAACTACCTCGACGACTACGGCATGGACGCCGTGCTCGTCGCCTACCACTCGGGCCACGGTGGGATGGCCAACGACGGCAACTTCGTGGCTCCCCTCGGGGCGCCGTGGGGGGGCACCTCCGACGTCTGGTCGTTCAACATGCGGCTCGGCAACGAGCGCATGCGCTACGTCTTCTGGTCGACGTGCTTCTCCTGCCGCGTCTTTGAGGGCCACAACCCGATCCGCAGCTGGAACCCGGCCAATCTCGGGTGGCGCATGCTCTTCGGCTACGAGACGACCAGCGTGGACGCGCCCAACTACGGCTCGGCGTTCTGGAAGCACTGGAACGCGGGCAAGTCGTTCAGCACCGCCTGGCTCGACGCCAGCTGGTACGACATCTCCCACAACCAGGCGCCGTCGGCCTGTGCAGTAGGTGCGAGCGCAGCCGAGGCGAAGGACCGCCTCTACAACGAGCGGATCTTCCAGTGGGCGGCGGCGAGCAGGAGCTACTGGCACTGGCGTTGGTACTACGCGGCAGCGGGGGCCAACACCCGGCGCGCCACCACGCTCCGGCTTCCTCGCACGATCGTGAGCGCCGTGCTCGAGCCGGGGCGGATGAGCGAGTCTCGGGCCTTCGAGGTCCTCGCCCGTCACGACGTGCCCTTGACCGCCGGGCTCTCCCAGGTGGCGACGGGCGGGCCCTCCCGCGCCTTCCGCGCCAGCCAGGGCGACGTGCGGGTGGCGTTCGAGGCAGACGGCTCCTACGACATCGACCTGGCCCGGCCCAACCTCGAAGCCCGTGCCCAGCTCCCCGTTCGGGATGCCCTGTCCGTCGCCCAAGGCGTCGTCCGTGGCCACGGCCTCGACGCCTCGCCGCTCATCCTCGACCGCGTGCTCCACAAGTACGACGCCGGGGGCACCGAGCAGGGCGACGGCACCTTCGAGGAGCCTCGCGTCGTCGAGACGACGGTGCAGTTCACCCAGCAGATCAACGGCCTGCCTGTGCTGCTTCCGGGCCAAGGTGGGGTGTCGGTGTCGGTCGACAACGACGGCCGGGTCACCTCGATCCGCAACACGACGCGTGCCATCGCCGACATCAGCGACCGTCCGATGGTGGCCGCGGCGGGACCGCCCGACCCCACGGGTACTGCCTCGGCCGTGAGCCGGTCGAGCGCGAGCGCGCCTCCCGAACGGCTGCTGGCCGACGCCTTCCAGGAGCGGCTGAAGGACTGGATCGTCCGGGGCCGGATGCCCGTCGCCTACTCCGACGTGCCGGGAACGGCCGAGGTGGGTTATGCCATCCGTGACGACGAGGCCGTGCTGGTGGCCCGCAAGGAGGTCGAGGTCGACCTCGGCGGCGGGTTCCTGAAGCGGTACGTAGTCGAGGCACCCATCAGGGAGTACTGAGATGGCGGACGGGACCGAGGGGACGTGTGACGTCGAAGTGCCGGTCGGCGAGACCTTCGTCATCGCGCTCCCCTCGGTCCCGGCCACCGGTTACACCTGGGAGGTGGCGTACGACACGAACCGCCTCGAGCTCGTGAGGGCCAACGATCTCAAGGGCCTTGGCCCCGGTGTGGGCGCGGGCGGCGAGGAGGAGTTCGAGTTCCGAGCGGTGGCCCCCGGGCGGGCGGTCGTCGAGCTCCGGTACCGGCGGCCCTGGGAGGAACAGACGAAGGAGACGCGCTCCTACCGGGTGCAGGTCAGATCCTGACGTCGCCCTTGAAAGGCTGACGCCCGGGGTAGGTTCGCCCCCACATGAGGCGTTTGGTGGTCCTCTACGCGCTCGTGCT
>JALZEC010000026.1 GCA_030862235.1 Actinomycetota bacterium
GCCCTCGGCGGCTACGAGTCGTTGTCCGTGGCCGACCTGTTCGACGTCGAGTACTGGGAGCTCGAGCAGGCCAAGCTCCGGCGTGCGGGGACGCCGCCTCCGCTGGCTGGCGAGATCGCGCTCGTCACCGGTGCCGCCAGTGGGATCGGCCGGGCCTGCGCCGAGGCGCTCCTGGAGGAGGGGGCGGCCGTCGTCGGCGTCGACATCGCCTCCGGCGTCGAGACGGCGTTCGAGAGCGGCCCCCAGTGGCTCGGGCTCGTAGCCGACATCACCGATGCCGACCAGATCGAGCGGTCCCTCGAGCTGGCCGTCGAGCGGTTCGGCGGGCTGGACATCCTTGTCGTCAACGCCGGCATCTTCCCGGCCACCGCCCCCATCGCCGAGCTGGACGACGACACCTGGCGCCGCACCATGGCCGTGAACCTGGACGGCCACGCCGCCCTGCTCCGAGCAGCCCATCCGCTGTTGCGCCTCGCCCCGCGAGGAGGCCGAGTGGTGGTGGTCGGGTCGAAGAACGTCCCCGCTCCGGGCCCGGGCGCGGCCGCCTACTCGGCGTCCAAGGCGGCGCTCACGCAACTGGCCCGCGTGGCGGCGCTCGAGTGGGCGAAGGACGGGATCCGGGTGAACGTGGTCCATCCCAATGCCGTGTTCGATACCGGCGTGTGGACCGACGAGGTCCTGGCGGAGCGGGCCGCGTCCTACGGCATGAGCGTCGAGGAGTACCGGACCAAGAACCTGCTCGGCGTCGAAGTGACGAGCGCGGATGTGGCCCGGGTTTGCGTCGCCCTGTGCGGTCGTGATTTCGCCAAGACCACGGGCGCCCAGATCCCCGTCGACGGCGGGAACGAGCGGGTGATCTGAGTCGCGCTAGCCGGCCAGGAGGGGACGGCGCCGACCGTCGTGGGTCACCGGCTGCCCCCAGCGGACGACGGTGATGCCGCCGGAGTCGAGCTCGACGACGGCGCCGTGGGGAAGGAGTTCGACGACGCGGCCGGGCTTGCCTCCGGCGAGCACGAGCCCCAACCCGACGACGGCCGGGAAGCCGTGCACCGGTGCCGGGATCTCCGTGCGCCCGGCGGCAGGGTCGACGCGCTCGTTGGTCAGCGCGGTGAGGAAGGCCCGCACCTCGTCCCGGTCGAGGGTGCGGCGGAAGGGGGGGAGGGCCTCGAGCAGCGCCGTCCGGTAACGGGCCGTGGCCAGTCTCCGGTCGAGCACGGCGACCACGCCCCGGTCGGTGGCGGATCGGATGAGACGGCCCGCACCCTGGGCCAGCTGCGTGGCGGCGAGGGGCAGATCCACGGCCTCGAACGGGTTCCGGCGAGCCAGGCGGGCCGCCTCCCGTCGGGCCTCGAGCAGGGGGTCGCCCGGGGGCGGGAACGGGAGGCGGTCGATCACCACCAGGTTGAGGGCGGGACCGGGAACGTCGACGCCCTGCCAGAACCCCATCGTGGCGAGAAGGCAGGACTGCTCGTCCTCGCGGAACTGCTGGATGAGGCGTGGCTGGGGCGGCCCCTCCTGGACGAGGACGGGCCACGGAAAGCGCGACTTCAGCGCTTCGGCGGCGAGTCTCAGCATGCGGTGGCTCGTGAACAGGGCCAGCGTCCTCCCACCGGCGGCCTCGACCAGAGCGGCAAGCTCCTCCAGGGCGGCGCCGTCGAACTCGCCGGGCGAGCGACGAGGGTCGGGAAGGTGGGCGGCCACATAGAGGTAGGCGTGGCGGCGGTAGGGGAACGGGCTGCCCACCCGCAGCCCCCGGACGGGCACGCCCTTGCCGTCGAGCAGCTCAGGCCGGAGTCCCAGGCGGTGGCTCATGGGCTCGAGTGACGCGGCGACGCTCAGGGTGGCGCTGGTCAGCACCGCCGTGCGCTTGGTGTAGATGAGGGAGGCCAGAGCCGGGCCGACGTCGACGGGGGCGACGTGCAGCACCGGCTCTTCGCCCTCTGGCACCCACGCCACCTCGTCGGGCTTGGGGGCGCGCGCCGCCCGTACGTCGGCCAAGAGTGAGGACGCCGCCTTGACGCACCGCTCCCGCCGCCCGTCCCGGTCACCCTTTCCCGCCAGCTTGCGCAGCACCTCGACCGTGCCGGCCACCGCCTCGTCGGCGCCGGCCAGAGCACCGGCGATCAGGTCGTCGCTCACGTCGACCCGCTGACCGGAGCGGGTGGACAAGGTACGGGCCAGGCGCTCGCCCGCCTCCTCCAGCCGCTTGGGCTCGTCGGCCTCTCGTACGAGCACCGATCGCAGCTGTCCGGCGAGCCAGCCGAAGCGCCGCCGCCCCAGCTCCAGCCCGAACGTGCGACTGGCGATGGCCTCCAGCTCGTGGGCCTCGTCGATCACGACCACGTCGTGCTCACCCAGCAGCCCGCCGCCGATCGACATGTCGAGGCAGTACAGGTCGATGTTGGTCACGACCAGCTGGGCGTCGCGGGCCCGATGCAGCGCCCGCTCCGCGAGGCACGCCTCGCCGTGATCGCAGGCGGCAGCCCCCGGGCACTCCCTGGCGCTCACGGTCAGCAAGGCACGAAGGCCGCTGTCGAGGACGAATGGCGCGTCCGCCAGGTCCCCCGACTCTGCCGTCTCCGCCCACTCGGCCAGCGGGGCGACGGACCGGCGGCGGGCGTCTCCCAGGAGCTCCCCCTGGGGATCCTCGCTCACCTCCGCGAGCTTGGCGAGGCAGAGGTAGTTCGAGCGACCCTTGAGCACGGCGGCGTCTACCCCACCGGGCAGGGCGGCGGCCACGAAGGGAATGTCCTTGCCGATGAGCTGGTCCTGGAGGGGCTTGCGGGCGGTCGCCACGACCACCCGCTTGCCCGAGAGAACGGCTGGGACGAGGTAGGCCAACGACTTCCCGACGCCGGTTCCTGCTTCAACGATCAGGTGGCAGCCAGTGGCGATGGCCTCTGCAACCGCGTCGCACATCTCGAGCTGACCCTCTCGCCGCTCGCCGCCCGTGAGCGCTCCCACGATCGCCTCGAGCGCTCGTCTGGCTTCGCTCCCTTCGGCGCCCACCCGGTCAAGTCTCCCAGGGCGGGCCGTGAAGATGTTGCCGCCGCTTCTCCGGCGCCGGAACCACCTCTTTCGTGGGGTTCGACGCCGGAAGTGGTTTAGGCGCCGGGAAACAAGGAGCGGGGACGAGCCGGACGGGCTTCCTGGCGGGCTGGCCCAGCGCCGCCGAACGACCTGTCGTAGCCTTCATTTGGCGGCTCTGGAAGCAAGGCCACGACGATCGCCCTGCCGCCGACGGCTGCACGGAGTTCAATGGCATGAACTGCGGTTGGCGTGATGCGACCCAGGGCCGCGCAGCCCGGCCACCGTGCCGACGGCACGATCTCCGCATCGGCAAGGACGAAGACATGGGAGGGTCCCAATGCAGCGGTCAGACGCAGTCCGCGACGCCATGGTGTACTTCTACGACCGCCTCTCGGCGAGCGATGTCGCCCGTTTCGACGAGCTGGTCGCCCCCGATGCTGCTCTCATCATCGGAACCGCGCCGGGGGAATGGGTGACCGAGCGGGATCGCATGCGCTTCGGGTTCGAAGCCGAGGGGTTGCGTCTGGTGACGGGGGGAGCGGCCATCGCCTATGAAGAAGGCTCGATGGGATGGGTTGCCGACGAGCCCACGTTCTACTTCCCGGACGGATCGGCGATGAGGACGCGCCTCACTGCCGTCCTGCGTCAAGAAGGCGGCACGTGGGCCTTGGTCCACATGCACGTGTCAGTCGGGGTGCCGGACGAGGAGGTCCTGGAACTTCAGCGTCGTTGGGGCACGGCCGGGGGATGATGGCACCGCCCGGGTCCGCTTCCGCCTTCAGGGTGGCCGAGCTGCTCAGCGGTCACGTCCCGTTGGGCACGACCGTGACCGTGAAGGGGTGGGTCCGCAACCGCCGGGAGTCGAAGGCCGGCGGTGGGCTCTGCTTCGTCACGGTCCACGACGGATCCTGTTTCGACCCTGTCCAGGTCGTCGCCCGGGCCACCCTCCGCAACTTCGCCGACGAGGTGGTCGAGCTCACCACCGGCTGTTCGGTCGTGGTCACGGGCACGCTCGTCGAGTCGAAGGGCAAGGGTCAGGCGGTGGAGGTGCAGGCGGAGTCGGTCGAGGTCGTCGGATGGGTGGCCGACCCCGAGACCTATCCGGTGGCGCCCAAGCAGCACTCGTTCGAGTACTTGCGGGAGGTCGCCCACCTGCGCCCGCGGACCAACACGTTCGGGGCCATCACCCGGGTTCGTCACTGCGTGTCGATGGCGCTGAACCGGTTCTTCGACGAGCGCGGGTTCTTCTGGGTGCACACGCCCATCATCACGGCGAGCGACGCCGAGGGAGCGGGCGAGATGTTCCGCGTCTCCACCCTCGACCTCACCAACCTCCCTCGAACGGAGGGCAACGGGGCCATCGACTTCTCGCAGGACTTCTTTGGCAGGGAGACGCATCTCACGGTCTCCGGGCAGCTGAATGTAGAGGCCTACTGCCTGGCCATGAGCCGGGTCTACACGTTCGGTCCTACGTTCCGGGCCGAGAACTCCAACACGGCGCGCCACCTGGCCGAGTTCTGGATGGTCGAGCCCGAGATCGCCTTCGCCGACCTCCACGACAACGCCGACCTGGCCGAGGCCTGCCTGCGGTACATCTTCCGCGCCGTGCTCGACGAGCGGGCGGACGACATGCGGTTCTTCGCCGAGCGGATCGACCCCGGCTGCATCGCCCGGCTGGAGCGGATGGTCGAGGCGACATTCGAACGGATGGACTACACCGAGGCGGTGGCGGCCCTGGAACGGGCGGTCGGTCAAGGCGTCCGGTTCGAGTTCCCCGTGGGGTGGGGGATGGACCTGCAGTCCGAGCACGAGCGTTACCTGACCGAGCTCGTGGGCCGCCCGGTGATCCTCCTCAACTACCCCAAGGACATCAAGGCGTTCTACATGCGCCTCAACGACGACGAGCGGACGGTGGCGGCGATGGACGTGCTTGCCCCAGGCATCGGCGAGATCGTGGGCGGGAGCCAGCGGGAGGAGCGTCTCGCCGTCCTCGACCGCCGGATCCAGGAGATGGGGCTCGACCCGGCCGCCTACTGGTGGTACCGCGACCTGCGCCGGTACGGCACCGTCCCTCACGCCGGGTTCGGACTGGGCTTCGAGCGCACCATCGCCTACGCCACGGGCATGGCCAACGTGCGCGACGTCATCCCCTTCCCGCGCACGCCCCGCAACGCCGACTTCTGATGGTCGCCGCCGTCGCCGCCCTGCTGCTGGTGGTGGCGACACCGGTGGCGGCGGGGCCGGGTGAGCCTCAGGTCCGCCGGGACATCTTGTACGGCACGGCCAACGGCAAGTCCCTCCTGCTCGACGCCTACCTGCCGGCGTCGGGGGGCGATCGCCGACCGGCGGTGGTCATGATCCACGGCGGTGGGTGGCGCGCGGGGGACAAGGCTTCCTGGGGGCCGGAGGCAGCCAAGCTCGCGCAGAGGGGCTGGGTCGCCTTTTCCGTGAACTACCGGCTCGACGAGCCCGGATTCTTCCCCGCGGAGGTGGACGACGTGCAGACGGCGGTGCGCTGGGTGCGCTCCCATGCGAGGGACTACGGCGTCGATCCCTCCCGCATCGCCGCTCTGGGTGAGTCCGCCGGTGGTCACCTGGCCGCCATGCTCGCCACCCTCGGCACCGGGCCTCTCGACGAGGGGGCCCGCATCCGGGTGGGCGCGGCGTGGTCCCCACCGGTCGACCTGACCGCCCTGGCCCGGTCCCGGGGGGACGGGTGGATCGCCCGGGTCATGGGCTGCACGTTGGCAACCTGTCCCGACCGTCTCGCCCAGGCCTCCCCCGTGACCCACGTCGATGGGGACGACGCGCCCCTCTATCTGGTCAACAGCACCGACGAGCTGGTTCCCCTGTCCCAAGCCCGGGCCATGGCGGCGCGACTCCAGGCCGCGGGCGTGGAACACCGGCTGGACGTGCTGCCCGGAAGGCGCCACGCCCTCGACTTCCGGGAGGAGGCCTGGGCGCCGACGGTTGCGTTCCTCGACAAGCACCTGAACGCGTCGACGAGCGCGGGTTCGTCGCGCCGACCCTGGTCGGTGGTGCTCGCCGTAGTCAGCCCAGCGGTCGTGATCATCGCCGCCTCCGTCCTCGTCTGGCGGCGGCGACGGCGGCGTTCAGCGGTCGCTCGCGGCTGACCGGCGTTCAGGCGCTCGGCCGTTTTCGCGGCCCCGTCCGATTCGCCAGCCGGTACACGGCCATCAGGCGGTCCCGGTCGGACGTGTCCAGATACTTGACGGCTTCCCGCATGGTCACGCCCGACGCCCGGTGGGCTCGCGTCTCCAGCCAGTCCCGGACCAGTTCGGGGCGGCGACGGCTCATGTCCCGCAGCACCCACCCGATCGCCTTGCGGATGAAGAACTCGGTCTCGTCCAGGAGCCCGTCCGCATACCGGAAGAACCGGTCGGAGTCACCCTGCCCGTCCCGGAGCGGCACGAGCAGGGCGAGCAGGGCGGCGCGCCGAAGCCAGAAGTCGTCGTCCTCGACCCACCGGTCGAGCGTGCCGCTCAGCTCAGCCGGGTAGGCGGCGGCGAGCGAGCCGGCGACGTACACCGCCAGGGGGTCGACCAGGGCCCAGGTGCGGGAGTCCCGAAGGAGGCGTTCGACCAACCCGATGTCCGCCGCAACGAGGAGATCCCCACGGTCGGTCAGGACCTCGACGGCCGCCAGCCGGCGCTCGA
>JALZEC010000066.1 GCA_030862235.1 Actinomycetota bacterium
CTTGCGGGACACCGTGCTCTCACTTCCGGTCCATCCCAACCTGTCGTCAGCCCAGGTGCGACACCTGCGTGAAGCCGTCTTGGCCTGCGCCCTCGAGGCGGTTGCCCAGTGATCAGCGTTGTCATTCCGTGCCACAACTACGGCCGATACCTGCCCGAGGCCGTCGCCAGCATTGACGGCCAGACGCGCCGCGCCGACGAGATTGTCATCGTCGACGACGGCAGCAGCGACGACACCGCCAGAACCATCGAGGACCTCCGTGCCTGCCGTACCGGTCTCATCGCCGTCTCCCGATCCCCGGCGCGGGGAGCGGCGACGACGTTCAACGACGCGGTCCGCGCCTCGCACGGCGACTTGATCGTGATTCTCTCGGCCGACGACCGCCTGTCCCCCCAGTATCTCGAGCGCCTGGCTGGGGTCCTAGATGCGGACCCGGCCCTCGACTTCGCCTACTGCGAAGCTCGCCTGTTCGGCTCCGTGGAGCGGACTGAGACCGCGCCTCCATTCGACTCACGGGAGTTGGCCCGAGGCAACTTCATCAACGGGTCGGCCATGTTCCGGCGAAAGCTGTTCGACCGTGTCGGGGGGTTCCGGACGGACTTCGGAGCCTGGGAAGACTGGGAGTTCTGGCTGCACGCGGTGGCGTTGGGATACCGCGGCCGCGCCGTCGACGGCTGTTGGCTGGAGTACCGGCGCCACACGAACGGGTCCCGGAACTCGATCACTAGTGCAACCGCCCTCCGGACCCGCCTCCGGCTCTGGCGGCTCCATCCGGGAACGGTCCGCTCGGAGGACGTAGCCATCGCCGTGCTCCGAGGGCTGGCTCGTCGGGCCGGCGCCGGTCGGAGCTTCGTTCGCGCTTGATGAACGGACACCGACAGCTGCTGCGGGCCTCGGCCGGGTTGTCGATGACGCGCGTCCTCACGCTGATCCTTCAGGCCCTCCACTTCGCCCTGATCGCCCGGCTCCTGGACACGGCCTGGTTCTCGGGCTTCGTCGCCGGAACGGCACTCGCGCTCATCGTCCACGCCCTCGCCGAGTTCGGTTTGGTACACACGATCGTTCTTGCCTTGCGACGCGCCACCGACGACAGTCGGACGGTTCTCCGCGTCGCGGTGACGGCGAACCTCGTCCTGCTGGGCGCAGCCGTCTCTGTCGCCGGGGCGGCCGCCGGGCGCATCCTTCCCAGCGAGGGGGTGCACACGTTCTGGCTCATGCTCCCGGCGACGGTCTGCCTCGGGCTCCAGCAACCGTTCATCGCGTACCGCCGGCATCGCCTGGAGTTCTCACGACTCGCTCTGGCCGACTTCGTCGGACGAGCGCTTCCCGTCGTGTGCCTCGTTCCCATCTTTGCCCTCGGCCGCTCGTGGGCGGCTTCCACCCACGTCGTCGCGATCGTCGTGGGCCTGTTCGCCGGAGCGCTGGTCGCTCTCTGTCTGGTGATCCCGGCACGGCCGCTCCACGCCCTCCGGCCGGGCAGGATCCGCCCCGGGCTGCGGCTCATCGGCGACGCCGCGCCCCTCGGAGCCACCACCGCGCTCTCCCTCGTGCATACCCGCGTCGACCAGATCGTCCTCTCCGCCTACGGGTACCGGCTCGCCCTCGCCTCCTATGCGGTGGCCTACCGACTGCTCGACGCCGCGCTCGCGGTGGTAGTGGCGGCGAGCGGGGTTGCCCTCCCCGCGCTCGCCAAGGCTGACGGTCGCGAGCGCGTCCAGATCGCCCAGGGCCAGGTTGCGCTGCTCGGCATCATCGCCGTGCTGTCCGGCAGTGCCGTGTTCGTCTTCGCGCCCCAGCTCGTGGTTGTCCTCGGGGGCGAGCGTTACGCCTCGGCGGCATGGTTTGCCCGCCTGCTCTCTCCCGCGCTCGTGGTCTCCGTGCTCAACGTGGGCCCTGCCATGGTTGCCATCGTCCAAGACCGGGCCAAGGCCCTCCTCCCGATCGCGCTCTTCGGCGTCACGCTCAACCTCGTCCTCAACCTCGCGTTGGCCGGGCGCTATGGGGCGAGCGCGGCGGCTGTGGTGACCGTGGCCAGTGAGACCGTAGGGCTCCTCCTCGTGGCTCGCGTCGCGCGACGGGCGCTGCCGGGAAGCGTGTCGCTCCCGGTCGTGTTCGTCTCGCTCGGCGGGTTCACCGTCGCCTGCTTCGGCGGGCTCTTGCTGTTGAGAGCCGTAGGCCCCCTAGTCGGGAGC
>JALZEC010000104.1 GCA_030862235.1 Actinomycetota bacterium
GGTTGGGTGCGAAGCGCAGCACGCCCTCGCGGTCGACCAGCCCGGGCACACCCACGCCCAGGGCCGTCGTCGGGGCGCCCACGTCGCCCGACAGGGCGGTCACCACCTCGGCCATGGTCGACAGCACCGCGCCTTCGCCGACGGGCGTGGGCAGCTGCACCTCGGCCCGGACCACGCCGTCGACCAGGGCCAGGCCCAGGCACTTCGTGCCTCCCAGGTCGACGCCGGCGGTGACGACCGGCGCCGCCGCCCCGCCCGGCCAGGCCGCGCTGTTCAATACCGGAGCAGGGCGCCGATCCGACCCAGCACGTCCAGATCGGCGTTGCTGTTGCAGATGGCCACCCGGCAGGACTGGACCAGCGCCTCCTCGACCGCCTCCTCCACCACGTCGTCCACCCGATCCATGGGTACGCCGCAGACCGGGCAATTCGGGCCCATGGGGCCGATGAACGAGCACGACCGGCAGCGCCATCCAGGCGCCTCGTACCCCTCCGAGAGCAGGAGGGTGTCGACGCGGCGAGCGACAAGGGCGGCCAGGACCTTCTCCAGGCCGGCCACCGCACCGCGCCCGGACCCAAGCGCGTCCCGCAGCCTCCGGATGAGCACCGCCTCCCGGGCCCGCTCGATGTCCGCCTCCACGTCGAGGGCGGCCTGGCAGACCTCCTCCTCCGAGGCCGAGACGGGCACCGACAGGCGGGCGGCGATACGTTCCCGGAGGTAAGGGTGCAGCTCCCGCTCGAGCGCCCCGAGCACGTCCGAGGGGGCGCTCAGCACCAGGTGGTCAAAGCCCTGCTCCCGGAACACGCCGAACGCCACCTGGGCCGCCCGCCGGAGGTGGCGATGGGTGGCCGCGGCGGCGTGGCCGGCCACCTGGTCGCGGCTCAGGTCGCTCCCCTCGTCCTCGTGGCGGGGCAGCTCGTCCAGCAGCTCGGTCTTCTCCACCAGCTCACCCAGCTCGAACTGGAACAGCCGCGCTCGCTGGCGGTCGGCCAGCAGGACGGCGAAGCGCTCGTGGCGGGCCACCACCGCCTCCAGCTCCCGCACGTAGGGCGAGTGGTTGACCACCACCCGGTTCCGCACGGGCGTGCTCAGCTCCACCACCCGCCACAGCCCGTCCGCCGTGCAGGAGAAGATGGCCAGCCCCCGGATGTGGGAGCGGTGGCGACGACCCCGGACGTAGTCGGCGATCTTGGACAGATCGGCCTCCACCGACGCCGCCGCCGGCTTGGGCCAGCCGTTGGCGTTGAGGCGGGAACGGGCCTCCCGCAACAGGCCGTCGAGGTGGGGCTCCAGGTCCCTGGCCCGCACGAACCGTCGCCCGTCCACGTCCAGGTACAGGGAGGTGACGGGAGCACTGGCACCCGTGAATGCGGCCAGGTCTCGGATGGCGCTTTCGCTGATCACCGGCATCCGAAGGGATCGTAGCCACCCAGGCACTCAACTAGGCTCGTCCCGTGGCTGAGGAAGATCTCGAAGATCCCACCGTCTCCGCCGTCGTGACCGTGCTCCCCAAGGAGATGCGGACGGCCGAGACTCCCGAGAGCGGCGTGCCCCTGTCCGAGGACCTGCGGGTGGTCGGCCTCGTCAAGTCCCGCTTCACCTCGGCTGGGTTCGAGGTGCACGCTCCCTTCACCGGCAAGTTCTCGATCGGTGGGCGGCGCTCCCTGTTCGAGCAGTACTTCGGGCGGAAGGTGATCGTCGACGACAGCGAACTGATCCGCAAGGTGATGACCGAGGACGGAAGCTACGACCTTCCCCTCGACGCCCTCCCCGACGAGCTGAAGGGGCTGGTAGAGTCCATCGCCTTCCCGCCGCCGCCCGATTTCGCCGGCTTCGGCACCCGCTAGGCGAGGCGCCCCCGTCACCCGCTAACAGGAGCCCGATTGGCGCGCCGCACCAAGATCGTCGCCAGCATCGGGCCCGCCTCCGAGGACCCCTCCATCCTCGAGGCCATGGTGGCGGCCGGGATGGACATGGCCCGGGTCTCGCTGGCCCATGGCCCCCTCGAGGAGAGCCTGACCCGGATCCGCCGCGTGCAGGAGGTAGCCGTCCGGGCCGACAAGTTCGTCGGCGTCCTCGCCGACCTGCCCGGTCCGAAGCTGCGGGCGGCCGAGTTCCCTGAGAGCGGCGTGCTCCTGGCCGACGGCGCCCTGGTGGACATCGTGGCCATCGACGGGAGCGAACCCACCAGCAACGAGCATCGGGTGGCGGTCGAGCCGGCCGTGGTCGCTGTCCTCCAGGAGGGCGACTCGCTCGCCCTCGGCGACGGCGCCATCCAGCTCCTGATCAGGAAGGTCGCCACCGAGCGGGTCACGGCCGAGGTCCTCAGCGGCGGCCAGGTCAAGGGGCGCCCCGGTCTCGGGCTGCCCCCGGGCCGACTGGCCATCTCCTCCCCGACCGCCCGCGACCTCGAGTACGCCAAGGCCCTGGTGGAGGCGGAGGTGGACGCCCTCGCCATCTCGTTCGTGCAGTCGGCGGACGACATCGACCGGACGAGGGCAGTCGTGGGGTCCGGCCCCATGCTGGTGGCCAAGATCGAGACGCAGGAAGCGGTTGACTGCGTCGAGGCCATCATCGCCACGGCCGACGGGGTGATGGTCGCCCGGGGCGACCTCGGCATCCGCTGCGCCCTCGAGGACGTCCCTCACTACCAGAAGCTGATCATCCGCTCGGGCGTGGCCTACGGCCGACCGGTCATCACCGCCACCCAGATGCTGGAGTCGATGATCCGCGCCCCCGCACCCACGCGCGCCGAGGTGAGCGACATTGCCAACGCCGTGTTCGACGGCACCAGCGCCCTCATGCTCTCGGGCGAGACGGCCATCGGCCACGACCCGGTCAAGGCCGTCCGCACCATGAGCCGCATTGCCGTGCGGGCCGAGAGGGAGTTCGACAACCTGCTGTGGGGTCGGGAGCTGGGTCGCCTCCAGAGCCTGGAGGTCCACGGTCAGAAGGCCCCGATTCCGGTGCGCATGACCGCCGCCGTCTCGGCGGCGGCGTGGCGGGCGGCCACCGACGCCGAGGCCACCGCCATCATCGCCTGCACGATCCGGGGGACGACGGCCCGCGCCATCAGCCGCTTCCGCCCCATCGCCCCCGTCCTGGCCGTGACCCCCTCGCCCCGCACCGCCCGTCAGCTCTCGGTCGCCTGGGGCATCACGCCCATCCTGGTGGACTGGCAGGGAACGACCGACGACATCGTCTGGTTCGCGGTCAAGGCCACCGTCGAGCGCGGCTACGTCCGCAGCGGCGACCTGGTGGCCGTCCTGGTGGGCTCGCCCACCGACCCCAACCCGACCACCGACACTCTCCGGCTGGTACGCGTCCAATGAGACCGTGAAGAAGTCCATCGACTTCTCCCTCGACGACCACCCGGCAGGCGATGACGAGCGCCTCCGGACGGCCTGGGCCGTGTCCGTGGTCGACGACTGCGACGGGTGCGATGACCTGCGGGTCGAGCTGATGCTGGAGGAGGAGGGGCGCAACGGCAGCGGCGTCACCGCCCACCTCTCGGCCGCGTCCGCCCGCCGCCTACGCGGTGCCCTCGCCGCCGGCCTCCGGGAGATCGGCGAGCCCCCCGGGCCCTGACCGCCGCCGCACTCGCCTGCTGATGCGATCTGCGACCACCGCGTGTTCGCAGATGACATCACCTCCTACTCGCTACTCGTCGGGCGGCTTGCGCTCGTCCTCCACATCGATCTTCTCGACCTTGGGCTTGTCGCCGGCCTTGCCCTTGGCCGGCTCCGACCAGCCGGTCATGGTGTTCAACAGATCGCCCATCGCCTGCTCCACCATGTCGAAGAACGCCTTCCCGGCGGCGGCGATCTCCTGCGACGCAGCCCGGAGGTGCTCCACCACCTCGGAGATGTCCGGGGCTCCCGCTCCCGCCTGACCCCGGCCCGTCGCACCCTGGCCGTTCGTCCCTCCGCTCACCTCTCGCCTCCTCCCGGCGTGCCGAACGTGATCTCCAGCCGATCCCCGACCAGCCGGGCGCCGGCCGTCGGCCGGCGGCTCAGCGAGTCGGGCAGCATCATGGCCCGTCGCCAGCTCCCCACCCGCACCAGCAGCTCGCTGTCCCGCCGGCCCACGTCCAGGTCGCCGGGCTCGGCCAGCGGCAGCTGGAGCGACAACACCCGTTCGCCGTTGGCACCGGCCACCACCCGCATCGGCTCGCCCTCGTGCAGGATCGCAACCGGGTCGGTCTCGGCGTAGAGCTTGTCGGCAAACCGCCGGAGGCGGTCCAGCCCCACCACCTCTTCCGCCGCCAGCTCGGCCCGCAGCAGGGGCAGCGGGGCGAAGGCGGCGGCGATCGACGCCAGGTGCTCGGCATGGGCCGCACGCCACTGGTGGAACCACGGATCGCTGACCGCCTCGGGCAGCAGCCGGTTGACCACGACGGCGTCCGTCCGGTAGCCGAACAGGGACAGATAGGTGTATGTCCGCCGCGCCTCGGCCACGACCATGCGCTCCGGGTTGACCACCAGCCGGGCCGTGGTCCGCGTCCCATCGGCCAGCACGTCCCGCACGCCGTCCAAGCGGAGGGCGAACCGGAGGGTCGCCTGGAACACCTCCTCGCTCGGAATGGGAAGGTTGCTGATCCGGGACACGACCGGCCGGATCGCTCCCGCCACCGCCCGGCTGACCGGGAAGATGTGGCTCAGGTACCAGGACAGGATCTCGGGCAGGGAGAGCAGCCGGATCGTCTCGGCCGTGGGGGCGCAGTCCACCACCACCACGTCCCACTCACCGCTCGTGGCGTGGTCCTTGATGTCGCTCAGGGCGAAAACCTCGTCCAGCCCGGGCACGACCGACAGCTCCTCGGCCGTCACCTCGTCCAGTCCCACCCACCCGAGCACCTCAGTCACGTAGACCTGGAGCTCGCCCCACGCCTCCTCGAGCCGCTTCTGGGCGTCCAGCTGCTGTCCCCAGAGTCCGTGGGTCACCGGCGTCGGGTCGGCTCCCAACGGCAGGGCAAAGGCGTCCGCCAGCGAGTGGGCCGGATCCGTGGACAGGACGATCGTCCGCAACCCCCGCTGCGCCGTCGCCAACGCAGTCGCCGCTGCCACCGTGGTCTTGCCCACCCCGCCCTTGCCGGTGAACAGGAGGATGCGGGGCGACGGGCTCACCCGCCGAGGCTACCCAGGAGGCCGAGGATCGAAGGTGCCGTGCCTCGCTGCCCACAGCCCGCAGAGGGCGAGCCCGTAGACCGGCACGAGCGTGCCGAAGGCCAGGCTCGTGTAAGGCCGGGCGATGGCCGTAGCCAGGGCAACCGCCACCTGGACGCCCAACGACCAGAGCAGGCTCCGCTTCACGGCGGGCGGAGCGGTGCCGCCGGTGAGAAAGAACAGGTTGCTGACCGCGACCGCTTCCGTCCGGCTACGGCTGACAGCCCGCAGGTAGGCGATGGCGAAGACGACGCAGCCGGCGAGGAACAGCACCATGGCGACCGCCACCGCCGCCGAGCGCAGCGGGCCCGACACCGCCACCGCCGCTACCGCGCTGGCGGTGAAAACGCCCGTCCCCCACCAGGAGGCCCGGACGATGGCGACACCCGGAGGCGCTTCCTTCACGTCTCGAGCGCGAGCAACGCCCGGTCCAGCGACGCCGCCAGCTTCCCGTACTCGAAATCCCGCTCCGCCCGGGCCCGGGCCTGCCGGCCTAGCCTCATCCGGAGGGCCTCGTCCGACAGCATGGCCTCGATGGCCCGGGCCACCGCCCTCGGGTCCTCCGGCGCCCCGACCACCCAGCCCGTCTCGCCGTGCGCCACCGCCTCCGCCGCGCCCCCGCTGTCCCCGGCCACTTGTGGGACGGCGCAGGCAGCCGCCTCCAGGAACACGATCCCGAACCCCTCCTGCTCCAGCCCCCACCAGCGGTTCCGGCACGGCATGGCGAACACGTCGGCCGAGGCGAGGAACGCGGGGAGCTCGTCGTTTCCGATCCGGCCGAGGAAGTGGACCGGTGCCCTGGTCCCGGCCACGAGCCGGTCCAGGCGCATCCGATCCCTCCCGGTTCCGGCGATGGCCACTGTGAGGTCCGGGAACCGGCGCACGAGCAGGGCCGCCGCGGCGATGAGGCTGTCCATCCCCTTCCGGGGAACAAGCCGGGTCACCGCCGCCACGAGCGGACCCTCCGCCGGGAGTCGGTGAGCGAGGCGGGAGCGCCGCCGGGCCTCGGCGTCGACGGGACGGAAGCGGCCAATGTCCACCCCCGGTGGGACGATGGTCGCCGGCACCTGCCTGCCCGCAACCCGTCGCACCTCGTCGAGCACGAATTCGCCGCACGCGACCACCAGAGAGGCGTCGCGCAGGGCGCGCCGCAAGGCCATCCGCACCAGCGGGAGCCGACCGGGGACGCTCACCTCCGCCCCGTGCACGACGACGGCGTAGGGCAGCCCCAGCTCGGGGCCGACGAGGCTCAGCGGCAGGGCCGGGTCGAGCACGACCAGGGCCGCACCGACCTCCGCGGCGAGGGCTCGGATCCTTCGCACCAAGGCCGGCGTCGGAAGGAGCACCGGCGAACGCGACCGTTCGATGCGGAATGGTTGGGCGGCGTCGAACGCCGCGTCGCCGGCGTAGGGCGTGGTGAGCACCGTTACCCGCTCCGCTGGAAGTCGCCGCCACAGCTCCCAGAGGTACGACTGGATTCCGCCGATCTTGG
>JALZEC010000127.1 GCA_030862235.1 Actinomycetota bacterium
GCGCCGGCCGCACACGGCAACTCGGACCCGTCCCCGTGTCCCCTGGTTGACAAGGTCTTCCCGTCGCGCGATTCTTTCGGCAGAACCAGACAATCTCGACACAATCGACAACTACTCGAGGACGGCCACGACTGCACGCCGGGCCTTTCCGGTTCACGCTTGCCGTCGAGGACTCCTCTCCTGGGGGACGAGTGGTAGTGACGACTTCCGTGCCAGCGAGAGAGCTCGGCGTGGGCGAGCTCCGCGTCGACGCCGTCATCCATGGCGGACGAGGGACATTGCACCTGACGGGCGAGGTCGACCTCTCGAATGCGGGCGGGGTGAGGGAGACGATCGAGCAAATGCAGCGCTCCGGTGCGTCGACCATCGTCCTTGACCTGGCCGGGCTTCGGTTCATCGATTCGAGCGGCCTGCACCAGCTGGTGCAGGCGCTCCAACGTCAGAGGCACTGCGACGGTGACCTCATCCTTCGATCGCCGACGCCGAGCACACTTCGGGTGCTCGAGATCGTGGGGCTGGACAAGGTCTTCACCATCACCTGACCGGGGCGTGGAGACCCCCCGACGCAGAGCGGCTTGTCGCACCGGGTGTCGTAGGCGTGCCGCAGGCGCTGACTTCTACACCAGCGCCACCTCGTGGTGGACGGGGCCTTCCCCCAGCAACGGCCGGTCCCCCCCGGCGGGCGTGGCCACACAGAACCAGATGTCGGTGGGCTGGGCGAACAGGCCTGACAGAGCGGAAGTCAGGGGATCGTCCACGTCCAGGCCAAGGTTGAGGAACGAGTACCCCTTTCCCCGCGTCGTGTTGTACGCCTCCACCAGCAGCGCCCGTAGGACTTCGGGCTCGTCGGACGGGACGCACACGTGCACCGCGTTGAGGTTGCGGAGATGTCCGCCGGCGGGCGGCAGCCGTGGCGCCCGGACCAGCGGCGCCAGAGTGTTGAAGCCGGCGCGCACGGCGGCCAGCCGGCGCGAGTAGCTGGTCACCCGCATCTGCTTGAAGGGGAACTGGTCCCAGAGAGCCAGGAAACCGGCGAGACGGCCATCCGGCTGGTGGGCGAGCCAGTAGGACGAGAGGTCGAGGTTGGGTGCCGCCGAAATCCACCTCGCCAGCGACGACGCGTCGTAGACCGCAGAGAAGCGCCGTCCTGGTGCCACCTCCTGCCACAGGGCCGCCATGTCCTCCAGGTCGCTCGCCTGGCCGCGAGCCACCCGGAGCCCGTCGATCGGAGGCGGTCGGCGCTTCCACAGGAGGCTCACCGAATGGTTCCGGATGGTGGCGATTCGCTCCAGGCGCGGCAGCCCCCCGGTCCCCTCCATGCGCCGTTCCATGGCCCGGTTCCCGGCCAGGATGGTTCCGAAGGCGAGGACCCCCTCCCCTCCGGCATCCACGCACGCGTCCCGAGCCCACGTCGTGAGGGCGTCGGCCACGCCTTTGCCCCGATGGTCGGGATGCACCTTCAGGTCGCTCACGTAGAGCGCATTCGTCGGTTGCCGGTCCAGGTACACCTGCCTCTCCGCCACGCAGATGCAGCCGACCGGGCGACCGTCCGGTCCGTCGACAACTCCCACCCGCCAGCGGTTGCCCTCGAGCCGGTTCAAGGCGAAGAAATCGGGGGCGCGGTCGATGCACAAGCCGATCTCGCCCTCCATGGGGCAGGCGGCGGCCAGCGCGACGAGCGCCTCGTTGTCCTCCGGACGCGCGTCCCGCGGGTCGGTCACGGGCTGACGCGGCAGACGGCGATCCGACGTTGCACGGCGCTACGGTCCCTGCCGATGAGGGCGTCGCCCCGCGCCCGGTCCTCGACCACCGCGTCCCGCCAACGCTCGGGCACCTCGGTCCATCCCACGAAGTTGCGGAACACGAATGTGGCGCCCGGGACCGCCGTCCGGACGGCCTCGGCGAAGAGCTCGTCGATCTGGTCAGGGGTGAACCACTCGCAGATGTTCGACACGGCGAAGCCGTGCACCGACTGGTCTGGCAGACCCCGTAGATAAGAGGTGTAGCCGCCGTCCACCAGCGCGAGGCGGTCGAGATGGGCTGTCACCCGGGCCGCGCCTGCCGGGTCCAAGTAGGGAGGCAGCCCGCCCGGAACGGCGGCCGGATACGAACCGGTGAGCATGTGGTGGACGAAGTAGTTGGTCGAGATGGGCACTTCGGTCAGGGCGTGCTCGGCCAGGCGCCGGAAGTGCCGGGCGAAGCTGGGGTTCTCCACGTGCTCGAAGAATGCCGGGTGGTACGCCTTGCGGAAGACGGCCCGGTTCAGCAGCACGTGGAACAGGAGGCGCCAGCGGCGGTTGTCCCACTCCGCCCGGTAGAACGCCCGCTGTTCGTCCAGCGTCTCGCAGGCCAGCAGGCGGCGGATGCGGGCCGGAGGGTGAATGCCGGCGCGGAGCACGTTCATGACGAGCCCGATGAACCGCTCGGTGACGCCAGCGTTGAGCACTCCGCGCTCGATCGCACTCCGGTGCCCGTCCCACCACTGTCGGGCAGCCGACGTGAGACCCGTCGCCAGGCGGTCGTAGACGGCCAATCGGGCGGCACCGTCCATCGGCAGGCCCCCGAGGAAGCGCACCGCCTCGCTCGAGTCGAGACTCGCCACCGCCAGGGCCTTGAGCTCGACCAGGTGGTTCTGCGCCGGGTTGAGGTCCACCCCGACCACGCGCCCGACGCCCGAGGCGAGGAGGGACAGGGCCGTGCAACCGCCTGAGCTCACGATGGCGATCGTCTGTCCCTCGTCCGGACGCAGGGCTTCGATCTCGAGAACCGGGTCCTCCCTGACCTGCGCGAAGAAGAGCTTGTCGGCCTGGGCGTCGGGGAGGGTCACCCGTTCGAGCACCTCTCCCTTGTACCACCGCCCTTCCAACGCCCGCTGGCCTTCTTACACTTGGCTCATGGAAATCCGGCGGGCATGAGCGAGACGTCGCTGGAGCTGCTGGCCCGCTGGCTACACGCAGGGGACGAGGGCGCCGCCGGGCGCGTCGCCGTTGCTACCCGGACGGACGACGGCTGGAGCAACCTCACCTACCAGGACCTCGACCGCCGGTCCGCAGCGCTAGCTGGCGCATTGGCGGCCGCCGGCGTCGAGGCTGGGGATCGCGTGGCCTTGCTGTGCGACGCCGGCGGGGACTGGGTCTGTGCCCTCTTCGGGATCCTCCGCCGGGGAGCCACGGTCGTCCCCCTCGACCTGAAGCTCACCGCCGACGAGCTGACCGGGCTGTACCAGCGGTCGCGCCTGGCCGCCGCGGTCGTGTCCCCCGCCCACCGGCACCGTGCTCCCAAAGACGTGCCTGTCCTCGACCCCTTGGACGGCTCGCCGGCGAACGGCCAGAGCGGGGACCTCGCCCGCCCGCTCGTCGACCCCGCAGTACTCGTGTGGACGTCGGGCACTACCGGGCAGCCGAAGGGGGTCGTCCTGTCTCTCGCCAACCTGGCCTACGTGGTGCAGGCGGCGAGCGAGGTGCAGGGCACCGGTCCTGACGCCCGCTGGCTGTCCGTTCTCCCGCCCAACCACCTGCTCGAGCTCTCGTGCGGCCTCCTTCCCGCGCTGGCTGCGGCCTCGTCCACTTTCGTGGCCCGCACGGTCGTGCCTCACGACCTCGCCGGGCTGATGGCCGAATGCCGGGTGAACCAGATGGTCGTGGTCCCGAGCGTGCTCAAGCTCATGCAGCGCCACCTCCAGACGCAGGCGGCCAAGCCGGGCGCAGCCGGGGCCGCCCTGCGGGCCTCCCTCCGCGTCGCAGCCGCCCTTCCCTCCCACCGGCTGCGCCGCCTGGCCCTCGCCCCGCTCCATCGCCGGCTCGGCGGCAACCTCCGCACCTTCTATTGCGGCGGGGCTCCTCTCGATCCCGACGTGGTCACCTCCTTCGATCGGCTCGGCCTGGCTGTCTACCCGGGCTATGGCCTCACCGAGGCCGCTCCCACGGTCTCCATGAACACGCCTGCCCACAGTCGGGTGGGGTCGGTCGGGCGGCCGATCCCCGGCACGGAGGTACGCATCGGTTCCGGCGGCGAGATCCTCGTCCGGTCACCCGGCGTGATGGTGGGCTACTGGGACGACGAGGAGGCCACCCGCCAGGCGATCGACCCCGACGGCTGGTTGCACACCGGCGACCTCGGTCGGCTGGACGACGACGGGTTCCTCTACGTGGTCGGCCGGGCCAAGAGCCTCATCGTGCTCGAGACGGGCAAGAAGGTGCAGCCCGAGGAGGTCGAGCTGGCGCTGGCCCGCAGCGAGCTGTTCGCCGAGGCCTGCGTCGTGGGTTGGCGGAGAAAGGGCGGGGGCGAGCAGGTGTGCGCCGTCGTCGTCCCCACCCTGGCCTTCGCCGCTGCCCACCCGGACCGGAGCGATCTCGAGGAGGCCGCCACCGAGGAAGTCCGCCGACTGACGGCGGGGCTGAGCGGCTACAAGCGGCCGGCGATCGTCCGGGTGGTCGACGGGGAGCTTCCCAAGTCGGCCAAACGGTCCCACCTCCGGGCCGAGATCGTGCGAATGCTGGACGAGGAAGCGGCCCGCCGATGACCGTGTCCGCCTACGTGAGCCAGTTCGCCTACGCCCTTGGCGGCACGAAGCACGGGGTGGAGGAGAGCGCCGGCGCCGGGCGAACCATCAACCCGGCGGCCGCCTTCCTCCAGTCCGGCTTCCGCTTCCACCACGTGTGCGGCGAGGGCGAGACCGCGTACGACCTTGCTCGAGCTGCCGTTGGCGCCATGGGGGACAGGCTGGGCGAGATCGACGCCATCCTCTACGCCACCTGCATCCCCGCCAACGCCAACCTCGGCACCCCCGAGCGGTTTGCGGAGACGAGCGACGTCAAGCACCTGATGGACTTCCCCGCCAGCCGCCTCCAGGCCGACCTCGGGCTGGACCGGGCCTTCGTGGTCGGCCTGGCCCAGCAGGCGTGCACGAGCATGCTGGGGTCGCTGCGGATGGCGCACGGGTTGCTCGCCACAGACCCCTCGATCGGCCGCGTTCTGTGCGTGAGCGCAGACCGCTTCCCTCCGGGTGCTCGGTACGAGCAGGCGTACAGCCTCATCTCCGACGGCGCCGCCGCCTGCGTCGTCTCCCGAGAACCGGCCGCATACCGCCTGCTGGCCGCCCACCAGATCACCAACGGGGCCATGGTCCTGGCCGACGACGACGAGACCGTTGGTTCGTACTTCGCGTACACCCACCGGCTCGTGACCGAGCTGCTGGCCAAGGCGGGACTCACCGCAGCCGACGTCGACTGGGTCGTGCCTCAGAACACGGACCGCAAGGCCTGGCGGATCCTGTCCCGCCTGCTCCAGATCCCGGCCGATCGGATCAGCTGCGAGTCCCTGCCCGACGTGGCCCACGTGATCAGCGGCGACAACATCATCAACCTGGCCTACCTGCAGGACTCCGGTGCGGTGCGTCCCGGGGAGCGGCTGCTCCTCACCATGGCCGGCTACGGAATGAACTGGCAGGGCGTGCTCCTGGAGAAGGCAGCGTGACCGAAGCGTTGGCCGACACCGCCCGCAAGCTCGCCGCTTCCTCGCGCCGGACCTACCAGAACCCCTACGAGGCGATCTCCTGGCCCGATGATCTCGACCGCCATCAGTGGTTCAGCAGCCCGGAACTGATCTCGCTGTATGGCACCCGGTTCTGGGACGAGCTGACCGACGAGGAGCGCCACGAGCTCAGCTTCTGGGAAGCGGTGAACTTCTACAGCCTGAACATCCACGGCGAGAAGTCCCTGATGGAGGGCCTGGCGCACCGCCTCTACCAACCGGGAATGGAGCCGGTATCGGAGTACCTCCACCATTTCCTCGACGAGGAGAACAAGCACAGCGTGTGGTTCGGCACGTTCTGCACCCGCTACGCGGGCAAGGTCTACCCCGACCGCAAGGTGGTGTTCCCCCGGGACTACGTCGATGGCGAGGAGGACTTCCTGTTCTTCGCCAAAGTGGCGATCTTCGAGGAGATCGTGGATCGCTACAACGTGGCGCAGGGTCGGGACGAGCGGCTCGCCCCCGTGGCCCGGCAGATCAACGCCAACCACCACGCCGAGGAGACCCGCCACCTGGTCTTCGGCCGCCGGATCGTCGACGAGCTGTGGCGGCAGTGGTCGCCCGTCTGGCCGGCCGAGGTGGTCACCGGGATCCGCGACTACCTGTCGGCCTACCTGGTGTCGACCTGGAAGGAGTACTACAACCCCGACGTCTACCGGGACGCCGGCTTCGCCGATCCGTATGCGGTGGCGCGCCAGGCCTGGGATGCCCCGGCGCCACGAGCCCACCGCCAGGCCATCACCGCCCGGTGTCTCCGCACCTTCCTGGAGGCAGGGGTGTTCGAGTCGGAACCGGCGGTCTGAGGAGGATGAGCAAGGAAGCGCTCCGCCGGTGGGTACTGGAGCGGAACCCCGGCCTCGACGGCGCCGATCTGGCCGACGACACGCCGCTCATCGAGCGCCGCTACCTCACCTCGTTGCAGGTGGCCGACCTGCTCGTGTTCCTCGAGGAGCTTCGGGGGAAACCGGTCGACCCGGCCGGCCTCAAGCCCGGTGTCTTCCGCTCCATCGACACCATCCACCAGGCGTTCCTCGCGTGCTGAGCGACGTCACCGGGCTCACCTGGCTCCCCAACGGCCAGGCCGTCCTGTCTGGTCCCCTGCTGGCGTTGGCCGAGCGAGTGGACGGGTGGTTCGCCGCACTTGCCCGGCGGCGGTGGCAGGCGGTCGAGTTCCGCGCCCCGACGTTCCTCGCCGCCTCCGAGCTGGAGAGGATCGACTGGTTCCGCGCCTTCCCCCAGCTGGCCACGTTTCCCGTGACGCTGGCCGCCGACGAGGCCAACCTCGACGCCTTCACCGACGGCGAGCCGGTGGACAGGGACGGGACCGTCCACCCCACCGCACTGGGGCCGATTCGGGACGTCCTCACGCCGGCCGCCTGCTACCACCTCTACGCCCTGCACAAGGGCCAACGGTTCGACGGTCCCCGCTCCTTCACCATCCGCGGCACGTGCTTCCGCCGGGAGACCCACTACGTCGCCCTCGAGCGCCAGTGGAGCTTCACCATGCGGGAGATCGTGTGCATGGGGACGGCCGAGGAGACCACCTCGTTCCTCGACGCCGCCGTCAGCGACGTCGACGATCTCGTGGCCGCGCTCGGGCTGCCCGTCCGGTGGGAGCACGCCACCGACCCGTTCTTCCGTCCGTCAAAGAACCCGCAGTACCTCATGCAGCAGGTCGAACCGACCAAGCACGAGCTGCTGTTTCAAGACCGGTTGGCCATCGCCTCGACCAACCTCCACCACGACCATTTCGGGCGGGCGTTCGACATCAACCGGAACGGCGAACCCGTGCGGACGGCGTGCATCGCCTTCGGGATCGAGCGCTGGCTGTCCGC
>JALZEC010000270.1 GCA_030862235.1 Actinomycetota bacterium
GGCACCAGCGACGCCGCTGTCGACTTCCCGCCGCCCGACGAACCGACTAGCGCCACCAGCTGGCCCGGCTCCACCCGGAAGGACACGCCGTGGAGGACCTCGACGCCGCCCCTCGTGTCGAGGGTGACCACGTCCTCCAGCGAGGCGAGCGAGACGGCCTCGGCTGACGGATAGCTGAAGCGCACGTCGTCGAACTCGATGCTGACCGGCCCCTCCGGCACCTCCCTGGCGTCCGGCTTCTCGGTGATGAGCGGAGGCAGGTCGAGCACCTCGAAGACCCGCTCGAAGCTGACGATGGCGGACATGGCGTCCACCCGGGCGCTGGCCAGGGCCGTCAGCGGGGCGTACAGCCGGCCGAGCAGGAGGGCGAGGGTCACGACCGTGCCCGCCTCCAGGCGTCCCCGCAGGGCGAACCAGCCGCCCAGGCCGTAGACGAGGGCGAGGGCGAGCGAGGACACGAGCGTCAGGGCGGTGAGGAACACCCACTGGGACATGGCGGTGCGCACGCCGATGTCGGCCACCCGCTGCGCCCGTCTCCCGAACTCGGAGATCTCGCGCTCGGGACGTCCGAACAGCTTGACGAGGGTGGCGCCGGGAGCGGAGAAGCGCTCGGTCATCTGCGTGGTCATGGCCGAGTTGTGGTCGGCCGCCTCCCGCTCGAGCTGGGCCAGGCGGCGACCCATCCGGCGGGCGGGGACGATGAAGACGGGCAGCAGGACCAGCGCCAGCACCGTCACCTGCCAGGACAGGCGGAGCATGACGCCCAAGGTGAGCAGCAGGGCGATGAGGTTGCTCACGACGCCCGAGAGCGTCCACGTGAAGGCCCGCTGGGCGCCGATCACGTCGTTGTTGAGCCGGCTGACCAGGGCGCCGGTCCGGGTGCGGGTGAAGAACGCCACCGGCATCCTCTGGACGTGGGCGAACACCGTGCGGCGCAGGTCGAGGATCAAGCCCTCACCGATCCGCGAGGACTGCCACCGCTCGCCCATCCCGACGGCGGCGTCGAGCAGGGCCAGCAAGGCGATCACCAAGGCCAGGCCGATGACGCGGCTCTCGTCGGTTCCTTCGATGATGGCGTCCACCACCCAACCGGCGAGGACCGGGGTGGCAACGGTCAGGACGGCGGAGACGACGCTCAGCAGGAGGAAGACGGCGAGGGCGCGGCGGTGCGGCCGGGCGAAGGCGGCGATCCGGCGGAGGGTCGCCCGGCTGAACGCCCGGCGCGGCTGGTCGCTCTGCATTGCGCTCTCGAGCGCCATCCAGTGGCTGAAACCCATGTCCATGGGCGGAACTGTAAAACCTAAAGTTGGGTTGAGGTCAAGCGATTACTGGTCGAGGCCGGCGGGCGCGTCGAGCCCGCCAAGCAACCACCGGGGTCCGGTGCCGTACTTGGCCGCCTCGTCGTCCGGGTTGGCCAGCTGGCACACTCGCAGGGAGAGGCAGCCGCAGCCGATGCAGCCGTCCAGGCGGTCGCGAAGCCGCTCGAGCAGGGCGATCTGGGCGTCGATCCGGGGCCGCCACCCGCGGGAGAGCCGCTCCCAGTCGCGTTTGGTGGGGGTGCGGTTGTCGGGGAGGGACGACAAGGCGTCCCCGATCTCCTCGAGGCTGAGGCCGACCTGTTGGGCCACACGGATGAACGACACGCGCCGCAGCACGTCCCGGGCGTACCGCCGCTGCCCTCCGTCGGAGCGGGTGGCGGTGATCAGCCCCTTGCTCTCGTAGAACCGGAGGGCGGAGGGGGCGACGCCGGTCCGCTCGCTCACCTGGCCGATGGTCAGCTCGCGCTCCACGTCCATAAAGGCTAGACCTGAAGCGAGCTTGAACTTGACGGAGCTGCTAGATCAGGCCGGGCGCCACTTGGGGAAGGGGTCGTCAGCCGTGATCGTGCACACCGCGGGTGACCCGTCGCTGAACTGAGCGGTCGCGCCCAAAGACACGCACACGCCGCCCTGCGGCACCACCAACCCGGGCTCGACCGTGGTCGACGTCGGCGGCTCGGTGGACGTGGTCGTGCTCTCCGGCTCGGTGGTCGTGGTCGAGGTGGCGGGCGCGGCCGTCGCCGCCGTGGTCGCGGTTGATCGGGCGGTGGTCGTGGTCGCCGAGCAGGACTGCCAGATGCCTCGGTTGGCGGTGCGGGCATCGGCCACGGCGGTGGCGATCTCGTCCTGGCGGGCCGTGTTCTGGTTGGCGTTCTGCTCGCGGGCGAACCCGTCGCGGGCCATGGCCACGTTGATGAAGAGGGCGTCGGGCAGCCGGTACACGTAGGCCAGCGTCCGCTCAAACCGGTCCGTGCGCGTCGTGTCGTAGACGAGCCGGACCGGCTTGTCCGCCGGCAGCAGCTCCTTGAGGTGGGACGTCGCCTCCGCCGAGAAGCAGTCTCTGGTCTCCACGTCGGGAGCGTCGATGCCGATCAGGCGGACCTTGACCCCGTCGGTCAACTCGAAGCTGTCGCCGTCGATCACGCTCTTGACCGTCTTGTCGTCGCCCGGAGGCAGTGGTGGTGGGGGGCGAGTCGTCGTGGTCGAGGGGGGGCCGGTCCGCCGGGTGGTGGTCGAACGGGAGGCGACGGTGGTGCCGCCGTCGTCACCGAACAGGCCGGCCAGGAACCGGACGGCGAGCACGAGGAGGACCACCCCGACCGCCAGCTGAACCAGGATCGGGAGGCCACGGAACCATCCCCACCCTCGCCCCAGGTCTGACCACAGGGTTCGGGGGCGTGGGTGAGGCCGGCCCATTTGCCAGTCAGGAGGGTTCGACGCCATCCGGAACCACGGAGCCTAACGGCTGCTCGACCGTTTTCGGCGGATCTGACTGGCGACCGGGCGTCGAGGTCGGAGTGCAACACGGAACCAGCCAGGGTGAGCGTCACCCTGGCTGGTTCGAGTGGTTGAGTTAGGCGCCGAGCAGCTGGTTCAGCAGGTCCTGGAACTCCTGCTCGTCCCAGGGCGTCACCGGGTTGTCCGACTCGGCGACCGGCCCCTCGCCGAAGCCGGCGACAGCCTGGCCGAGGATGGCGGTGTTCGTGGCGCTGACCACGGCGTCGAGGTCGGCCACCGCCCCGGTGTCCCCCGAGTCGCCCGAGGAGGCGGTGGGGGTGGAGCTGGCGTCAGAGCTGGCGTCGCCGGTGTTGCCCGTGTTGGTGACGCTGCCCTGGGTCTTTGCCTCCCCGCTGTCACCGGTGACGGCGAGCGGGTCGTCGGTCAGGCGGGTGACGGCGCCGCTGCCGCCCACGGCCGAGCTGGAGGCCACGCTGGGGCCGCCGGTCCCCGAC
>JALZEC010000136.1 GCA_030862235.1 Actinomycetota bacterium
ACGTGCTTCGCTGACCGGCAGGCGCGGGCGGGGTATACCTGCCCCATGAGCGAGCACCGAAGCGGATGAGCGCCAGTCCCCAGGAGCGCCTAGAGACCTACCGGGCCAAGCGGGACTTCTCGGTCACGGCCGAGCCCGCGGGGGCGACCACTCCTGCTCCGGCGGCTGAGCCTGGTGGTCCCGCCCGGTTCGTCGTGCAGCGGCACCGGGCCCGGCGGCTCCACTACGACTTCCGCCTGGAGGTGGACGGCGTGCTGGCCAGCTGGGCCGTGCCCAAGGGCCCGACCCTGGACCCCACGACCAAGCAGCTGGCCGTCCACGTCGAGGACCACCCCATCGAGTACTTCGACTTCGAGGGTGTGATCCCCAAGGGCGAGTACGGCGGCGGCGACGTGATCGTCTGGGACTGGGGGACGTGGCGGGAGGCCAAGGGGCTCGACCCGGCAAAGGCCATCGAGAAGGGCGAGGTCCACGTGGAGCTGTCCGGGGAGAAACTCGCCGGGCGGTTCATGCTCGTGCGCACCGGCGGTTCTGGGCGTTCGGGCCACGCCGGCCGGCAGGAAGGGGACAAGGAACAGTGGCTCCTGTTCCACAAGAAGGACGAGTTCGCCCAGGAAGGCTGGAACCCGGAGGACCACCCCCGCTCGGTGAAGACCGGCCGCACCAACGACGAGGTGCTGGCGTCACCGGATGCGCTGTGGCGGAGCGATCTGCCGGCGAGCGAGGCCAACATCAAGTTGAGCTGGGCCGTCGACCAGACGTGGGACCCTCCGACCGAGGACGAGCTGGCCGCCCTCGACGCCCTCAAGAACGAAGGCCGGTGGCGACTGCAGGGCCGGGAGCTCAAGCTCACGAACCTGGACAAGGTGCTGTTCCCCGCCCGGGAGGGCGAGGCGCCCGTCACCAAGCGCGACCTCATCCGCTACCACGCCCAGATCGCCCCGTTCATGCTCCCGTACCTGGCCAACCGCCCGGTGAACCTGCACCGCTACCCCAACGGCGTGGACAAACCCGGGTTCTGGCACAAGGAGGTCCCCAGCCACGTCCCCGACTGGTTGACCCAGTGGCGCAACGACGAGGCCGACGAGGGGGAGACCGTCTGCTACGCGGTGGTGGACAGCGTCCCCTCGCTGGTGTGGATGGCGAACTTCGGCGCCATCGAGCTCAACCCCTGGACGTCGCAGCTGCCCGACGTCCACCGTCCCACCTGGGCCCTCATCGACATCGATCCGGGGACGACCAGCAGCTTCGAAGACGTCGTGCTGCTCGCCCGCCTGTACCGCACCGCTCTGGAGCACCTGGGTGTCGCCGCCACGCCCAAGGTGACGGGCAAGCGGGGGATCCAGATCTGGGTGCCGGTCGCCCCCGAGTACACGTTCGACGAGACCCGGACGTGGGTGGAGAAGGTGTCCCGGGCGGTCGGCCACACCGTCCCCGAGCTGGTGAGCTGGGAGTGGCAGAAGGACCGTCGCGGGGGCCTGGCCCGCCTCGCCTACACCCAGAACGCCATCAACAAGACGCTGGTGGCGCCCTTCAGCGCCCGCCCCGCGCCCGGCGCGCCGGTCTCCGTCCCCATCCACTGGGACGAGCTGGAGGACGAGGAGCTGCGCCCCGACCGGTGGACGGTGCGGAGCGTGATCGATCGCGTTGCGTCCGTCGGCGATCCCCTGGCGGCCATGATCGGCCGCCACCAGAGGCTGCCCAAGCTGTGACGACGCGACCGGAGCGGTTCACGTTCGCCGGGGCCCTCGGCGACCAGCTCGACGCCCGGCTCGACCTGCCGGCGGACGAGCCGGCGGCGCTGGCGCTCTTCGCCCCCTGCTTCACGTGCACGAAGGACTCCTTCGCCGCCTCCCGCATCGCCCGCGGCCTGGTGGCGCGGGGGATCGGCGTGCTGCGCTTCGACTTCACCGGCCTGGGCGAGAGCAAGGGGGACTTCGCCGAAACCACGTTCTCGTCCCACGTGGAGGACGTCCTGGCCGCCGCGGGCGAGGCCCGAGGGCGGCAGGGGACATCGCTCCTGCTGATAGGCCACAGCCTCGGAGGCGCGGCCGTGCTGGCGGCGGCGGGGGAGATCCGGGAGGCGGTGCTGGTGGCCACGATCAACGCCCCGTGCGAGCCGGCCCATGTGTTCACCCGGCTGCCGGAGGCGGCGGAGAAGCTGGAGGAGGCCGAGGAGGCCGAGGTGGAGGTCGCCGGGCGGAGGTACCGCATCGGACGGCCGTTCCTGGAGGACGCCCGCCGCTTCGACCTCCGCCAGGCCGTACGCGGCCTGGGCAAGGCGCTGTTCGTCTTCCACGCGCCGACGGACGAAACCGTCAGCCTCGACCACGCCCGGCAGATCTACGAGGCGGCCAAGCACCCGAAGAGCTTCATCTCCCTGGACGGGGCGGACCACGTGCTGAGCGGCCGGCGGGACGGGGACTACGTGGCCGACATCCTGTCCGCCTGGGTCGAGCGGTACGTCGGCAACTGACGGGGTTCGCCGGACCATCGTGTAGCCTCGAACCCCCGTGGCCAACATCAAGAGCCAGATCAAGCGCAACCGCCAGAACGAGCGCCGCCGCCTGCGCAACAAGGCCGTCCGCTCGGAGCTCAAGACGCGCGTCAAGACGGCGGTCCAGGCTGCCGAGCAGGGAGCGGGCGACTCGGCCGACGCCCTCCGGCTGGCCGTCAAGCGGATCGACAAGGCCGCAGCCAAGGGCGTGATCCACAAGAACCAGGCGGCCAACCGCAAGTCCCGCCTGATGAAGCGCCTGGCCCAGGTGGGGGCGGACAGCTCCTAGCCCGGCGGCGGCTTCGCGCCGGTGGCGACGTCGCCCCGGCCGCCACCTCATGCGTGCAGAAAATCACCTCTACGGGGTTGGCCGCGCCGCGGATCGGGGTAGGCGCGCGCCATGGAAGGCCGTTCCGCCATCACCATCAACGCATCCCCGGACGAGGTCTACGCCCGGTTCCGACAGCTCGAGCGCCTCCCCGAGTTCATGTACCACGTCGCGTCGGTGCAGGTCACGGGCGAGGGTCGCTCGCACTGGGTGGCCAAGGGTCCGGCGGGCACGACCGTCGAGTGGGACGCCGAAATCGTCGAGGAGGTGCCCGGTCAGCGGATCGCGTGGCGCTCGGTCCCGGACTCCTCGGTGGAGAGCTCGGGGTCGGTCGAGTTCCGGCCGGCGCCCGCCGAGCAGGGGACCGAGGTGCGCGTCGTCCTCGACTACCAGCCGCCGGGAGGCGCCCTCGGCCTCGGCCTCGGCAAGGTCGTGGCCGCGCTGTTCGGGGAGGAGCCGAACCAGCAGCTGGCCGACGATCTCCGCCGGTTGAAGCAGCTGATCGAGACGGGCGAGATCGCCCGGTCCGAGGGCAGCCCGGCCGGCACCCGCACCATGAACCAGGCCGACCAGAGCGACGCCCACCCGCAGGAGGTGCAGACATGAAGGCCAACTGCTGGATGGGCGTCAACCGGGTCTCGGTCGAGGACGTGCCCGAACCCACGATCCGCAACCCCCGTGACGCCATCGTCCGCATCACGTCGACCGCAATCTGCGGGTCCGATCTCCACCTCTACGGCGGCTACGTCCCGACCATGGAGAAGGGCGACATCCTGGGCCATGAGTTCATGGGCGAAGTGGTCGAGGTCGGTCCCGGTGCGGCCTCCAAGCTCAAGGTCGGTGACCGGGTCGTCGTCCCGTTCCCCATCGCCTGCGGCGCCTGCCTCGCCTGTACGCGCGGCCTGTTCTCCCTGTGCGAGAACAGCAACCCCAATGCGGCCATGGCCGAGAAGGCCTGGGGCCACCCCACCGCCGGGATCTTCGGCTACTCCCACCTGACCGGTGGCTACGCCGGGGGGCAGGCGCAGTACGTCCGGGTTCCTTTCGCCGACGTGGGGCCGCTCAAGATCGAGATCGACCTGCCGGACGAGCAGGTGCTCTTCCTGTCCGACATCCTCCCCACCGGCTACATGGGCGCCGAGCTGTGCGAGATCAAGCCGGGTGACATCGTCGCCGTCTGGGGCTGCGGCGGCGTCGGCCAATTCGCCATCGCCAGCGCCTTCCTCCTCGGTGCGGAGCGGGTCATCGCCATCGACCGGTTCCCCTACCGGCTGGAGATGGCGAGGAAGCACAGCGGGGCCGAGGTCCTGAACTACGAGGACGTCGACGTCAACCTCGCCCTCAAGGACCTGACCGGCGGTCGCGGTCCCGACGCCTGCATCGACGCCGTGGGGCTCGAGGCCCACCACGGGAGCGCGCCCATTCAGGCCTACGACCGGGTCAAGCAGGCGGTGCGCATGGAGACCGAGCGCCCGCACGCCTTGCGCCAGGCCATCACCTGCTGCCGCAGCGGCGGCATCGTCTCGGTGATCGGCGCCTACGGAGGGGTGGTGGACAAGTTCCCCATCGGTGCGGTCATGAACCGGTCGTTGACGATCAGGAGCGGACAGTGCCACGCCCACCGGTACATGAAGCCGCTGCTGGAGCACATCGAGGCAGGGCGGATCGACCCGACGTTCATCGTCACCCACCGGCTCCCCCTGGACGAGGCACCCGCCGCCTACCACACGTTCAAGCACAAGGAGGACGAGTGCGTGAAGGTCGTCCTCCAGCCGTTCCCGTAGCGGCTCGCCAGGCAACGAGCTCGGAGGCGGAACTCGACGCTCGCCTTTCGCGACCCTCAGAAGTCGAGGCGGAGTGGACGGTCGTATTTCTCACGGGGATTTGCGGGTTGACAAACCCAGCCGTTTCATTCGTGATTGCGCTCATGAAGTTGAGCCTCCGCTACCTAGCTGATCACATTGAGAACGAGCCCGACGCATACCTGCTTCTTGCCGGAATTGGGTTGGCACGGTCAGCCGGTGTGCGCTCACTGCGGGCACAACAAGGCCTACTTCCTGAACCCCGGCGAACGGCATCGCTCGAAGCACCGGAAATTTAGAAGGCTGACGGCAAGCGGGCTCAGAGGTCCGGCGGGTCTGGACGTGCGCCAAGTGCCGGAAGCAATTCTCCGTTCTCACGAACACGATCTTCCACGGCAAGGTGTCGTTGCGAACGTGGCTGGCGGTCATGGTGCAGATGTCGTCGGCCAAGAACGGGATCAGCGCCCGAGAGGTCGAGCGGATGCACGGGCAAGAGCGACTGCGAGAAGCCCTAGCGGACCTGCCTCTTGAAGGTCGCGATGAACCAGCAACCGTGCGTCAGGGTGCCAGCGTAGGGAACGCCCCTCGGCGATTCCCACCCGATGTTCGGATGAGTCGATACGCCTAGAGGTTCCCACCCCTCAGCGACGAACTCTTGGCACAGGCTCCATCCCTCCGCCATAGGGTCGCCTTGCTCGTTCCAATACCAGTAGGCGTAAGTCATCTCCCATCGCATCGGGTGATGCTAGGCGGGCTATGGGTGTGTCTACCCGCACATCCCCTTTCTCACGCTATTTCGTGTAATATCCTTGCCTTCACTTCTCATTTCTAGTACAATTGGTGTCTGATGGACCCGGTGGAATTCGACCAATGCGATAGCCAGGATTTGGCGCAAACCATCGGGCAGCTCCACGCGCTCATAGCCGCTTCGCATCGCACGATGCTTCAGGTGTTGGCCGCCTTTGACCGCCAGGAGGGGTGGAAGGAGGACGGGGCGACGTCGGCCGTACCTTGGCTGGTGGGGATGCTCGGCGTCTCGTCGGCGACCGCGTCCGGTTGGGTGCGGGTCGCCCGGGCGCTCGAGTCCCTGCCGGCCATCGCCGCCGCCTACGGTGCGGGCAGGCTGTCGTGGGACCAGGTGGCGGCCCTCACCAGTTTCGCCACCCCCGATGACGACGCCGAGCTGGCCGAAGCGGCCACGGGGTGGACGGCGGCCCACACGCAGGCGATCGCTCGCCGGGCCCGGCGGCTGAGCGGGGACGAGGGCAGGGCGCGCCGGGCGGTGCGGTGCTGGTGGGACGACGAGCAGCAACTGCACCTCAGGGGCCGGCTGCCGGCGGCGGAGGGAGCGGTCGTGGTGCGGGCCCTCGAGCGGCTGGCCGACGCCATGCCGCCCGATCCCGAGACGGGCCAGTTCGAGAGCTACGAGGCCCGTTGCGCCGACGCCCTCGTGCAGCTGGCGTCCCAAAGGCTGGGTGCTGACGGCGACCCCGACCGGGCGTCGGTGGTCGTGCATGTGGAGGCGGAGGTGCTGGCTCGTGGTGAGGAGGGCGTGGCCGACCTGGAGGCCGGTCCTGAGGTGGCAGCGGAGACGGCCCGGCGGCTGGCCTGCGATGCGCGCCTGCAGGTGGTGGCCGAGGGTGCTGACGGCACCCCGCTGGGCGTGGGTCGCGCCCGCCGGACGGTCCCTCCGTGGCTCCTGCGGTTGATCCGGCGGCGCGACGGCGGGTGCCGGTTCCCCACATGCACCTCCATCCGGTGGACTCACGCGCACCACCTTGTGCACTGGGCCGACGGCGGGCCTACCGACGCCGACAACGTCCTGTTGCTCTGCGGCCGCCACCACCGGTTGGTCCACGAGCAGGGCTGGCGGATCGAGGGCTCGCCCGAGGGTGAGCTCACCTTCGTCCGGCCCGACGGCACGCCGCTGGCCACCGGCCCACCGCAGCTCCGCGCCGACGTCCGCCGCCGGCTCGCTCCGCCCCTGCCGCCCGACGCCGCCTGAACCGACGCGTCCCCCGGTATCCGGCCGATGAATCTCGAGCACCCGGCTCGTCATAGCTGCTGAGACTGCCGCCCCTCCCGAGAGGAGTGCCGCCATGAGGAACCTCGTTGTCGCCGCCTTCGTCACCCTCGACGGCGTGATGCAGGCGCCCGGCGGTCCTGAGGAGGACCGCACGGGCGGGTTCAACCAGGGCGGCTGGTCGGTCAACTATTGGGACGACGCCATGGGCGCGGCCATGACCGAGACCTTCGCCGAGCCGTTCGATCTCCTGCTGGGGCGGAGGACCTACGAGATCTTCGCCGCCCATTGGCCGCACGTGAGCGACGAGGAGCGCACCGAGCGCGGCGGCGAGGCGAGTGACGTCGACGACCCTGCCGCGGCCACCCTCAACTCGGCAAGGAAGTACGTGGCGTCGCGCACCTTGGACCGCCTGCACTGGACCAACTCGAGGCTGCTGGAGGGCGACGTCGACCACGCGGTGGCCGACCTGAAGGCGCAGGACGGTCCGGTGCTCCTCGTCCAAGGGAGCAGCGACCTCATCCAGACCCTGCTCGGGCACGACCTCGTCGACGAGTTCCGCATCTGGACGTTCCCGGTGGTCGTCGGTCCCGGAAAGCGGCTCTTCGGGCACGGGACCGTTCCCGCTGGCCTGCAGCTGGTGGACGTGAAGACGTCGAGCACGGGCGTGGTCATGGCGACCTACCGCCGGGCGGGCCAGATCCCCCTCGGCTCGTTCGCCTTCGAGAACCCGACGGACGAGGAGATCGAGCGGCGCGCCCGGCTGGCGAGGGAAGGCGGGTCGTGAGACCAGGCCGGTAGGGTCCGAGCAGTGCCCGTCGCCCCCTACGGCTCCTGGCCGTCTCCGCTGACGAGCGAGGTCCTCGTCCAGAAGGTGGTCTCGCTCAGCGACGTCCGGGCCGCGGGCGGGACCGTGTGGTGGAACGAGGGGCGGCCCCAGGAGGCGGGACGGCATGTCCTGGTGAGGACGGCGCTCGGTGCGGATCGGGCGCCGGTCGATGTCCTGCCCGAGCCGTTCTCGGCCCGGACGCGCGTGACGAGTATGGCGG
>JALZEC010000174.1 GCA_030862235.1 Actinomycetota bacterium
GGGACATCCGGCCCTCTGCCGATTGGCGCGCCAGGTTCTGTACGTTCAGTAGCCGTGGCAGTGGGCGACGAGACGCGTCACGGGCGCAGGCTACCTGCGGTCGTAGGACCGTGAACCAGCTGCTCGAGAGCCTCGGGTCGCTGAGCGGCGCCGCTGCCTACGTCATGGTGGGGCTGTTCGCCACGCTGGAGACGGCGGCTCTGGTCGGCCTGTTCGTTCCCGGCGAGCTGGCCATGCTCGCCGGGGGGTACATCGCCTACCAGGACAAGGCCGAGCTCGTGCCGATGATGATCGTGGCCACAGTGTGCGCCATCGTCGGCGACTCCCTCGGCTACCAGCTCGGGCGGCGGTTCGGTCCGTCGCTCAAGCGCACCCGTCTGGGGCGGAGGGTCGGCGAGGACCGGTGGGCCCGAGCCGAGAACTACCTGGTGACACGGGGCGGTCGAGCGGTCTTCTTCGGGCGGTTCATCGGCGTCATGCGGGCCCTCGTGCCGGCGCTGGCCGGCGTCTCTCGGATGCCTTACCGCCGCTTCGTCGTTTGGAGTGCCCTCGGGGGCATTCTGTGGGCCCCGACGATCGTCGGGCTCGGCTACCTCGCCGGCAGCTCGTATCGGCGCGTCGAGGACTACGCCGGGCGGGCGGGCTTGGTGCTCCTGGGACTGCTGGTGACGATTGCCGGGGTCGCCGCCCTCGGTCGCTGGGTGGCCAACCATCCGCAGGAGTTCTGGGCCTTCGTGCAGCGGCAGGCCTCCCGGCCGCTCCCGGCCCGGCTCCACCAGCGGTACCGGGCCCAGCTCCAGTTCATCGCCGGGCGGTTGCGGCCGGGGCGGGCCCTCGGCCTGGCTCTAACCCTCCAGCTTCTGCTCCTCGTCGCCACAGGTGTGGCCTTCGGAGCGGTCGTCGCCGAAGTGCTGGCCGACAAGGACCCGGCCCGAGTCGATCTCCGGATCACCCGCACCCTCGTCGATCACCGGGTCGATTGGTTGAACACGGCTATGGACACCGTGACCGAAGCCGGGAGCGTGCTCGTCCTGACCCCGTTGGTCCTCGTCGGAGGGCTGCTCGCCCGGCGGCTCACCCGCAGCTGGGCGCCGTTGCTGATCCTCGTCCTCTGCCTGGCCGGCGCCGCCCTGCTCGACGACGTGGTCAAGCCGCTCATCGGCCGGCCCCGGCCCCGGGTCGGCCCCATCCTCGTCCGCAGCACCGACTTCGCCTTCCCCTCGGGCCACGCCACCCAGAGCGCCGCCGTCTACGGAGCGCTCGCCTACGTGGTGTCCGGGTGTGTGCGGTCGTGGCGAGCGAAGGTGGCGTGGTGGACGGTAGCCCTGGTCGTGGTCCTTCTCGTCGGTTTCTCGCGCGTCTACCTGGGCGTCCACTGGGCCACTGACGTCCTGGGGGGCTTCGCTCTCGGCGGCGTGTGGCTCGCCGCCGTGCTCGTGACGACAAGCGTGGTCAGAGGGACCTGGTTCCACCGCTCGTCACCGCCGACCCAGCTGCCGCCCCCCCGGGTGGAGGCGGGCATGGACCGTTGAAGACCCTCAGCTAGGCGGTGCGGGGGGAGTCGAAGGCGGTGCGGGAGGAGTCTCAGGCTGGGAGACCGCCACCGTTGAGACCTCCGCCGGCGCCGTCGGATCGGCCTCGGCGGCGGCTTCGGGGGCCGGATCGGCATGGACCGGTCTCCCGAGCTCCGTGGGCGCTGCGGTCTCGGCCGGTGCTTCGGCCTTGGTCAGCCCCTCGGCCTCCGACGGTGCCTCGACCTCCGTCGGGGCTTCGGGCTTGGTCGGTCCCTCGGCCTCCGACGGTGCCTCGGGCTCCGGCCGTGCCTCGGGCTCCGGCCGTGCCTCGGCCTCCGTCGGTTCCTCGGTCTCCGTCGGTCCCTCGCCGTCCGCTGGTCCATCGCCGTTCACCGCTTCGACCGGGCCGCGGTAATGACTTCCGACGGCGACGGCGATGGCCACGAGCGGTACCGACAGGAACGCCCCGAGCAGCCCGCCGATGACCAGCCCGCCGGTGACCGCCCACACGGTCACGAGGGGATGGAGCCTCACCGCCCGCTCGAGGATCAGGGGTTGGAGCAGGTTTCCCTCGATCTGCTGGACGGCGATGGTGGCGGCCACGACGAGCAACGCCGCTCCCACCCCGTTGGCCACCAGAGCGACGGCGGCGGCGATCAAGCCGGCGACGGTGGCACCGACGATGGGGATGAACCCACCGAGGAAGGTGAGCACGGCGAGGGGGAAGGCCAGGGGAACGCCGAGCACCCAAAGGGCGATGCCGATGAGCACCCCGTCGATGAAGCCGGTGGCCGCCGTGGCGATGAGGTACTGCCGCATGATGGCTCGGGTTCGGGAGACAAGGGAGACGGCGTCATGGCGCTGGGCGGGTGGGACACGGGCCCCAATCCACCGGCCCATCCGGGCGCCGTCCTTCAGTAAGAAGAAAAGGGTGAACAGGAGCAGGACGATGCCGCCCAGGAACTCCCCGGCCAGCTGCGCCCGACCGGCGGCCTGGCGGGCCAGACCCCCACCCGCTCCCCTGACCGCCTCCCGGATGCTGGTCTCGAGCTCGTCCACCCGCTCCGGCGCCATGTTGAGGGGATCACCCTGGGCCCACTCCTTTGCGTCCTCCACCGCCTCGTCGAGCTGATCCCCCACGTCTTCGAACTGCGTGGCCACGCTCGCCCCGATCCACAAGAGGAGCAGGACGATGGCGACCAGCGCTGCAACGAACACGGTCGTCGCCGCCAGCGCTGACGGCCAGCGGTGGGCGCGTAACCAGGAGACGATGGGCTCGAGCACGGCGGCCAGGAAAAGAGCCAGCACGACCGGCACGACCACCACGTAGAGGCGGATGAGGACGAAGACGATCAGGGCGAGGGCGGCCGCAACCACCAGGAGCCGCCAGGCCCACGCCGCCGCTCCGGCGAGCACCCCCGGGACCTTGGCCGATTCCTCCTCGCTGCGTGTCTCCACGACCACGCCGGAAGGCTAGGACGCCGCGCCACCTCGCGCCGTCACAGCAGGGCGACGGCTGGAATCAGCTCGCCTTCACCTTGCCGGCGTCGAGAAGACCGACGTCGCGCGCCAACTGAACCGCCCACGTCCAGAGGCGGGCGATCGGAGGTGTTCCGCCGCTGGGTGAGATCCGGGCGGGGCAGCCCAGGGTGGCGTACGTCGTGGGGACATCGAGGAGCTGTCGGCCCCGGGGCCGCCCGCCCAAGGTCTCCTCGCTGCTGAAGTCGATGCGGGTCGGCCGGCCGTCCGTCTCGTCCATCGAGAACTTGCCCGGGTCGAACCATCTCATCGTCTGCTTGCCAGACAAGGTGTCGCCGGGGGCCATAGGGGCGAGCAGATCCTGGTACGCGATCAGGACGTGGTCGAGGTTGAACGCCGCCAGCCGGTTGGCCGGTCGACCACTCTTCAGCAGGACCTCGACCTTCTCATCCGCGGTCATGCCCTCGTAGGCGGCGAGGAGCTTGACCATGACCTCCACCAGCTGCACGGACACGCCGCTCCCGAAGTGGAGGCCCCCGTAGATGAACGAGAAGCGGTCCCGCATCCGGGCGTTCGTCGCCGGCCCGGCTTTGACCCGGAAGAGAGCTAGCAGTTTCTCGAGCCGATGGAGCATCCAGGCTTCGTCCGAGGCGAGCCAGGCCTTCACCTGGGCGTCCAAGTGGAGCACCATCGTGTCGACGTAAGCCTTCCCGAGCTCATAGAAGTCGGAGATGGTGCCCTCGGCCACGACCTCCGGGTTGGCCAGGAGCATCCGGTATGCGGTGTGGCCGGAACGCACCAGGCCGTAGGGCGGGTACTGGTGGCGGTTGGCGAACGCCCGTTCCACGGTCGCTTCGGCGATGAGCGACGAGATGGCGTACAGCTCCGGTCTGAGCTTCTCCAAGGCGATGTGGCGGGCGTCGTCCGGCCGGGCGGCGAACTCCTCGAGCGCCGGCAACTCGGTCACGGCCTGACGGCCTCGAGCCTTGATCTCCCGGGCCCGGAGCACGACGCGGCTCCCGACACCCTCAGCCATGACTGGACTCTTCCCAAGTATCGCCTGCCTCACAACCGCGATCCTCTCGGTCGGTGCGTGTACTCGGTGCCCGACCCGGGGTACGTCCGTGACGTGTCGGCTCCTGGCATCGACCAGCGGCTCATCGACGGTCGGTACGCGCGGGTCGAGGAACTCGGCCGGGGCGGCTTTGGCATCGTCTGGCGCGCCCACGACACCCTGCTCGAACGCGACGTGGCCATCAAGGAGGTCCAGTTCCCACCCGTCCTGGACGACGAGGAGCAGGCCAAGCTCCGGGAGAACGTCCTGCGAGAGGCCCGCGCCGCCGCCCGGCTCAGCCACCCCGGCCTGGTGACCGTCTTCGACGTCGTCGAGGAGGACGGGCGTCCCTTCATCGTTATGGAGCTGGTCCAGGCGCCGACCCTCGCCGAACGGGTGAAGAACGAGGGCCCCCTCTCCGACCGGGAGGCGGCGGAGATCGGCGACCAGGTACTGGACGCGCTGGCCACAGCGCACTCCCACGGGATCATCCACCGCGACGTCAAGCCGGCCAACGTCATGGTCTCGGCGACGGGTCGGGTCCAGCTCGGGGACTTCGGGATCGCGTCGATCATCGACGACCCGAAGGTCACCAGCTCCGGTCATCTCGCCGGCTCCCCCTCCTACATGGCGCCCGAGCAGGCCCACAACCGTCCGGCCGGTCCGGCCACCGACCTCTGGGGACTGGCCGCGACCCTGTACTTCGCCGTCGAGGGAGAGCCCCCGTTCGAGAAGGACGGTGCCATCCCTACCCTCACCTCCGTGGTCAACGACGAGCCCCGGCCCATGCAGCGGGCGACCACGCTGGCTCCCCTCCTGCGGGACGTCCTCGTGAAGGACCCCGCCGCTCGCCCAGCCGTCGAGGAGGTGCGGCGCAGGCTGGCGGACATCGCCGCTGGAGCAGCCGCCGTGCCGGCACCGAGCCCCACCCTCCAACTCGAGCCGGAGCTGCTCTCCACCCTGACCGTGACCCAGGCCGAGCCAGCGCCGACACCGGCTCCTGCGACACCGGCTCCGGCATCGCCGCCCGCTCCGGCGCTCGACGCGCCACCACCGTCTCCGCCAGCTCCGGCACCCGACGCGCCACCGACTCCTCCCCCGCCGCCCGCTCCGGCCGTCGGGACGACGGCTCCGCCTCCGGCATCGCCGCCCGCTCCGGCGCTTGACACGATGTTTCCTGATCCGCCGGCTCCGGCGCCTCCGCCGCTCGTGCGAACCCGCCCCCGGCCTCCCGCTCGGCGCGAGGGTCCGAGGCCCGCCACCGTCCTCGTCGCCCTGGCCGCCCTCCTCGGGCTCGTGCTCGTCGCCGTCCTCGCTAGCCGTGACCCGACGCCCACGACCGCCCCCGAGAACCCCGGGACGA
>JALZEC010000177.1 GCA_030862235.1 Actinomycetota bacterium
GGGCCGGTGCGTGCCGGGCGCCGTGTGTGGTGGAGCAGCATGAGCGCGAGCAGGCCCGCGACCTCCTCATGGTTGATCTTGGCCGCCAGCTGGCGAGTGAGCCGGATCGCCTCGGCGGCGAGGTCGACGTCGCCGGAGTAGCCCTCGTTGAAGACCAGGTAGAGCACCCGCAGCACCGTGGCGACGTCACCCGGCTGGGTTGAACCGCACGCCCGAGACAGTCCGCTTGGCCCTGCTGATCCGCTGGGCGATGGTCGCCTCCGGCACGAGGTAGGCCTGCGCGATCTGACGGGTGGTCAGGCCGCCGACCGCTCGCAGCGTGAGCGCGACGGCCGAAGCCGGTGTGAGGGACGGGTGCGCGCACAGGAAGTACAGCTGGAGCGTGTCGTCCACCACCTCGCCCGGGCCGGGCAGGGGCTCGTCCTCGACGCGCACCTCGCGGTGCCGTCGGGAGGTATCGGCGCGGGTAGCGTCGAGGAACTTCCGCCAGGCCACGGGTGACCAGCCAGCCCTTGGGGTCGCGTGGCGGGTCGTCCGGCCACATGCGAACGGCCTCGACCAGGGCGTCCTGCACGGCATCCTCGGCCCCCGCGAAGTCAGCTCCGCGACGGACGAGGATGCCAATCACGGTGGGGGTGAGGGTCCGCAGTAGGGCCTCGTCCACCGTGCGTCACTCCGTGATCGTCGGGGGCTCGGCCAGGAACGGGCGCACCTCGAGCCACTCGTGGATCGGCTTCCCACCCGCACCCGGAGCGGCGGACAACTCGCCGGCCGCTCGAGCGCCCGCTCGTAGGTCTCGACGTCGATCACCATCCAGCCGGCGATCAGGTCCTTGGTCTCCGCGAACGGGCCGTCGGTGACCGGCGGCCGCCCCTCGCCGTCGTAGCGGACGAACTTGCCCTCGGGGGAGAGCGCCTGACTGTCGACGAACTCGCCGGTGCCCTCCAGCCGAACGGCGAAGTCCCGCATGTACTGCACGTGGGCCGAAACCTCCTCCGGCGTCCACTGGTCCATCGGCACGTCGTTGACCGGCGCCGGTGCCCCCCGGTAGTGCTTGAGCAGCAGGTACTTGGCCATCATGTTCTCCTTGGTGCGGTACGGCCCATTGTGGCCGTGAGCACTCCGGGGACGGAGCCGTGCGCGGGTTCTCGACATCCGACCGCGACATTTCCTGGGGGACTTCGAAGGAGGCGATCTCGGAGACGTCCCGGGGCCTGGCGCGGTAATGGTCCCGAAAGGCGATGGGTTTGCGGACAGGTGGAACCCTCCCAGCTCCGGTCCAATTAGCCCTACTGAATGACGGGTAGGAAAGGGCGATGGGACCAGCGACAAAGGAGGAACCCGATGGCGCTGTCCGTGAGCGTGCCACCGACCGAACTCCCTCCCGACCCCTTCCCGGGTGATCCCTTCCCCGGGGAGCCGGCGCCTCCGAAGGAACCGAGCCCCTCGATTGACCCGGTAGGCCCTCCGGTACCACCCCTCCAGCCAACACCGGCGCCCCCCATCTCGCCCAGGCCGGCCCAGGAGCCCACGCCGACGCCTCTGCTGCCGCCGACGGAGCCACGTACCGAGCCGGAGCCGGTGTAGACGTCCTTCACTGACGATCGGACTGTGTGTTACCGCCCAGGCCGAAGACGCGCTAGGGCTGGCGGCGGCGCTACCGCTGCTGAGATGTCAGTCCGCCATCAGGCGGGCGCGGAGGCGCTCGACGGCCTTGAGCCGGTTGTCGACGTCCTCCTTGGTACGGCTCCCGTTGGCCTTGATGGCCTTGGCGAGCCGGTCGAGGCGGCGGTTCTCCTCGGTACGGATCGTCGCCTGCTCCTCGGACGGGCGGCGGCGGAGGGCCCGGTTGAATGCCTCGTTCGCCTCGCTCGCCTTTCCGAGACCAAGGGCTTCGGCGATCTTCCCGAAGCCCTTCGACTGACCGCGAAGAGTCAGAGCCTGCTCGTCAATGTCGGTGGTTTCGATGGCCATCGCGGCCTCCCTTTCCTCTACCGCCCCCGCAGCACCGGCGGGTTTGCTCGGCGGCACATCTGCTGCAACCTGTCCCGTCACATCCCCGTGGGCGGAAGCGGGGACGGCACGTGGACGTCGACGGACCTCAAACAGACGTTCACCATTTCGACCGTCTGCCACGCATGGCCTCGTTCCGTGAGGAACCGTTCCACGTCCAGCTGGCCGTCGCTCTCCTCCGTCGCTGCCAGGACCGAACGCAGGACGTCGTCCAAAGTGACGTCGTCGAAGTTGGCAACCGGTCGGCTGCGCAGGGCCATAGCGCGCTTGCGACGCTGGCGCCCTACCTGGTCGCGGTCATCGGGATCGTTTCCCAGGGTGAGCCTCACGTGCCAGAGCCCTCCACGATTGCGCTGCTCAGAAGAGGCAACGACGGCGATCTCGCGAGGTCGAGGCGTCTCCCGGTGGGACGAGACCCAGGATACTGTCTGCCGGCTTCTTCGGGGTTCGGGACGAGTGCCCCAAGCCCATCGTGCTGCTCGCCAGTCAACCGCGCAGCGCCTGTTGGGTCATTTCCGTGCCAGCCGCGGCGTTGCGGAAGTGGATCAGGACGGCGACGTACGCCACCACCGCCACGTCGGCGACAAGGTGGATCCCCCACATCCGGGGCGACGCCACAAGAGCGAGCAGGAAGGTGATGAGCGCGACGATCACCAGTCCGACCAGCACCCGCCGGCGGCGTTGAAGGCAGCGTGACGTCGAGGGGCGACGGAGGTCGTGCAGACCCGTCACCTGTCTATCCATCAGTCGGGCGCGACCGCCGGGGCGACGCCGGCCGCGGCCCGCGGTTGCCGCGGGAGCAGGATCCGGTGACAGTCGTCGCAGAGCCACCATTCGGCGAACGGAGAGACGGGAGCGTCCGGGTCACCGTCGAACATCTGGCGGCACCGGCTGCAGCGGCGAGTTGGTACGCCGGTGCCGGGAGGCGGCGGGCTGTCGGTCGGACGCTGAGGCATGACGCTCCTCGGGTTCAGAGACTCAGAAGAGGCGTAGGGCCCGTCCGGGCGACGAAACCAAGAGCGTCTCCACCAAGCGGCGGTACCCGAATCCTACCAGCCCACACTGTGCAAGGCTTGGGCTGTCGGACGGCCGATAATCGGCCTACGCTGAAGGCGGCTCCTCAAGTGAGGAGCCAGTCAAAGGGAAAGAGATTGCGCGTGGCAACTGGTACGGTCAAATTCTTCAACGCCGAGAAGGGCTTCGGCTTCATTTCACGTGAGCAGGGCGACGACGTGTTCGTGCACTACTCCAACATCCAAGGCAGCGGCTACCGGTCCCTCAACGAGGGCCAGCGCGTCGAGTTCGACGTCGCACCGGGCCGCAAGGGGGAGGAAGCACAAAACGTCCGCCTCGTCTAACTAACTGATTGGCCGAACCAGGAGCCGCCGGTAACGCTGGCGGCTCCTTCGCCAAGCATCCTGGGTAAGAGGCACTGCGAGAATCCCGGCGTCGGCATTCTGATTATCCGGGCAGCCGTTTCTTTCACGGGACGGAAAATCAACGGGAATCGCACCCCTCGTTACTTGCCGGGCTGGCTTCCGGGCCTAATGGAAACCGCGGTCTAGCGGAAGCTCGGCTTCGAATCGATCGGGATAGTCGCAACCCAGGATCGGTGCAGTTCCTCATCGGTGAACGGGCCAAGCACGCCGTCGACGTTGACCGGATGCTTGGGGCGTGACCGTGGCCGCTGCATCCGTTCGCCATGGCCGACGCATCTAAGACGTGATGGGTGTGGAACCGACCGATTTCGAGTTGGTGGTGGCGGCCCGGGGCGGAGACCGGGCCAGCTTCGGGCAACTCGTGCGCCGCCACGGCCCCCGCCTGCTCGCCCTCGCCCGCCAGATGCTGGGCCCCGACGGCGCCGAGGACGCCGTCCAGGAGGCGATGATCGACGCGTACCGGGGCCTCGGGGGCTTTGCTGGCAGCGCCGCCGTCGGCACCTGGCTCTACCGGATCACCCTCAACCGCTGTCTGGCCGAGCGGCGCAAGCGGCGCCCCGACGTCATCGACGGGGAGCCCCTCGACCTCCTCCGGCGCTGGGAGGACCCCGACTACACCCTGGACCCGGCGCTGGTGGCCGCCCGGCGCTCGCAGGCCGAGACCCTCCACGCCCTGCTCGACCAGCTCCCCGACAGCTACCGCACTGTCCTGCTGCTCCACGACGGCCAGGGCCTGTCCGCCAGCGAGGTGGCCGAGACCCTCGACATCCCTCTCGGCACCGCCAAGTCCCACATCCGCCGATCCCGCATGGCGCTGTTCACGCTCCTGGGTCAAGACGACCGGGGGCTCCTGGAGGAAGCACGATGACCGAGCTCTCCTGCGTCGAAGCTCGCTCGATGGTCTCCGACTACATCGACGGCGACCTGCCCGCGCAGCTGGCGCGGGCCCTCGAGGCCCATCTCCAGACGTGTCCCAGGTGCCCGCCGCTGTACGCCTCCCTGGTGCAGACCCTGGCCGACCTCAAGGCCCTCGAGGACAGCCGCGGCGTGGACGAGCTGGCCGAGCGAGTGGTCGCCGCCCTCGAGGCTTATCCCCTCCCGGACCAGGAAGAGACCGATGGCTGAGATCGCCAGAAAGCGAGACCGAGGCATGACCATTGCCACCCCGCCCGTGGCGAACTTCCAGGGAAGCGCCCCCCGGGGCCGACCCCCCGCCATCGCCGGCGCCTCCGCCGAGCGCATGGACAGCCACTGGTCGTCGGTCAGCCGCTACGGCCGAAGGGCCGTCGTCACCGGGTCCGACGCACTGACCGAGACGGGGACCATCCGCCTCGCCTTCGAGGTCACCGACGGCAAGCCGTTCCGCTTCGAACCCGGGAACTTCGTGGGCATCGAGTGCCACGTCGAGGGGCTCGGCTACCGCCGCAGCCCGTACTGCATCGTCTCGCCACCCGCCAGCGACGGCCGCTTCCAGCTGTTGGTGCGGGTGGTGCCCGACGGCCCGCTGTCGCAGTATCTGGACGCCCTCCGGCCGGGCGAGGAGGTCGCCTTCCGGGGGCCCGTGGGACGATCGATGGCCTACGGCGACCCCGACGACGGGCGCGACCTGGTCCTGGTGGCCACCGGGGTGGGCGTCGGGCCGTTCCTCTCGCTGGCCACCCACCTGCTCGCTGGCGGCTTCGAGCGGGACATCCACCTGTTCTGGGGGCTGAGGCTCGTCGAGGACATCTGTCTGACCGACGAGCTCGATGGCCTGGAGGAGCGCTACTCCAACTTCCGCTATGACGTGTCGCTGTCCCAGCCGCCCGCTGACTGGCCCGGGCCCCGCGGCCGGGTCACCGAGACCATGCCGGGCATGCTCGAGCGCCTGGGCGGCACCCAGTTCCTGCTGTGCGGCAACGGCGCCATGATCGACGAGCTGGCCCGGGCGCTCTCCGACGTGGGCGTGGCTCAGCGCTTCATCTACGAGGAGCCCTTCTTCAACGGCCACCACGTGGCCGACCGCGCCGTCGTGGCCGCCATTCGGGAGCGCTTCGTGGCCGACGACCTGTTCTCAGCCTTCGTCCACCGGGAGTCCTCGCTGTTCGCCCTCGACCGGCCCTTGCGTTCGCCGGGGGGCAACGCCGACCCGCTGGCGGCCTCGGACGTCTACCGCGGGCCCGATTTTCTCTCCCACGTGGCGCGGGCAGGGTGAGGCGGTAAAACCCGCGGCCACCTCCTGATCGAGGTGGGACAACTTCCAGCGCAATCGGGCTCCCCGCCGCTCGCTCGCCGCTCGCTCCCACTCCTCAGGAACCAGGGGGGCACGCCTCGTAAGGCGAGAGGCGTCCGCCGCTTCACCGGCACCCCACCCGGGCTACTGCGACGTCCCGTTCACATCGAGCTTGGGGGCGCCGGCGGTCGTCACCTCGCGCGCGAACAGAAGCGTGACCACACACAGTGCGGCGAGGCCAAGGGAGCATGCGAACACCGCTCCCAGGTAACCGATCTCATCGGCGGCGAAGCCGACGGTGATAACGGGAACGGTCAAGCCAAGGTACGCAAAGGTGAAGTAGGTCGAAACGACCTGGCCTCGGATCTCGGGAGGTGAGAGCCGGTTGCCCGCGGCCAGGCTTCCGATGAACGCCGCCCCGACGGCGACTCCGCCCGCAATCGTTCCCATGACGAAGAGGGCCATCGACGCCTGATCCAGGGCTCCAACGATCAACGCCAGAGCGACGATGTAGAGAAGGAGACCCAGTCGGGTGCTGACATGTGTGGGCGAGCGGCCAAGCACGATCTGGGCGACGGTCGAGGCCGCGAAGATCAGGAAAACGAGCGTGCCCCGGACGGCGAAGTTGCCCACATCGAGGACGCCGCCGAGGAAGCTGGGAGCGAGGGCGGTGAACAGGCCCAGCAGAGCGAGGGCGACGAAGCCGGCGGCCGCCGCCGCCAGGAACTGGCGTTTCGACGATTCCGGAATACGGAAGCCGACGAATCGCAGATCCAGCTTCGATCGCGACGGGGCGGTCTCCGGTACCACTGCGAGACCAATGCCGGCGACCACGAGAAGGAGGAGGTACACCTGAAAGACCAGGACTGTCGGGTTGGGCGCGTACTCGGCGAAGAACCCGGCGATGAGCGGGCCGAGGCCGAGCCCCCCGGTCGCGGCGACGGTCGCCATGATCGACGCCCGCCGTACCGACTCGGGCCCCGCCATCTCGGTGAGCGTCGCCGTGCCGGTGCCGGTGACGAGCCCGGCCGACACTCCCGACAGAACGCGGCCGGCGAAGAGCCAGCTCGTGCCCGACGCCATGATGAAGCACAGCGCACTCGCCACGCTGAACAGCACTGCGGCGGCCAACACTGGCCGCCGTCCGACCTGGTCTGACGACCGCCCGGCGAGAAGAAGGGCGGTCAGTACGCCCGCCGCGTAAGTCGCGAAGATCAGCGTCACCATGCCCGAGGAGAATTCCCAGCGAACCTGGTACAACGCGTACAGCGGAGTCGGAAGCGTGTTGCCGATCATCGTGGCGGCGAACACATAAGCGACGAGCCAGAACCCTGCTCGCCGTGACACCCGTCCCCGGGCAGCGGGAGACTCGGCAACGTGCGTAGGCACTCGGTCCCCGCCCCCCATGTCCGAATGCTAACCATGCGCACCCTGAGTCGACCGGGTGCTCTCGGAGTGCCAGTGGAACCAATGTCGCATCGTCCGAGCGACACGGACAGCCGTGCCAGGCTTCACGAAGGTGCCAAGTCGAAGGTCCGCCGGCAGGAGCCACCCCCCTCCCGGCGGCAACCGGGGCGGGCTGATCTCGGGGTGCGCCCGGGCCCACGGGGGACGCCGGACCGGCCTCCCGCCGGCTGAAAAATGTTCCCACTCCGGCCACTTGGACGCACGCATTCTTGTGCTCACATTCTGTGCGGTGGTGGACGCTCAGCGAGAGCGCCGAACGGCAGATCTGGCGCGCCACGTCTGTGGATACTCCGGTGATCTGGCGGACATCGGTCCGTCCACGACCAGAATTGACGTCGCGCATATCGACCGACATTGCGGCGGTTCGCTGCGTACTCTCAACCGTGTGATTCCGACTCGTGCCTTCGCTCTCGCCGCGGTCGCCGGTCTCGTCGCTCCCGCGTGCGGGTTGGCTCAGCGCACATCGACCGATTCCGCTCGGTGCCCCACGCCGTCGGAGACGCGCGCCGTCGCCCCCGGCTTGACCGGCCGGATCGCCTACATCAGCCCCGGTGCGGAGCGCGTCCCGCTCGACTGTTACGGCGTATTCGTCATGAACGCCGACGGAAGCGGCCTCCGACGTGTGACCGGCCCACCAGTCCGCATCCACTTCTCCGTTGCCTGGTCGCCTGACGGTCGCACGATCGCCTTCTCCGGGGACTGCGGCCCCACTGAGCGGTACGGCATCTGCCTGCTCGACGCAGACGGGACGAATCTGCGGCCAGTCGCCCACGGCCCCAACACCTCCGAGCCCGCGTGGTCGCCGGACGGGAAGCGGCTCGCGTTCGGGCGAGCCCGGCCCGAGGACAAACAGAAGTCGGATCTGTACACGATCAACGCCGATGGCACTGACGAACGCCGCATCACGGACGAACGAGGCTCCAGCTACAGCCCGGCGTGGTCGCCCGATGGCAAGTGGATCGCGTTCAACAACATGGATGG
>JALZEC010000180.1 GCA_030862235.1 Actinomycetota bacterium
AGGTTGAACTTGGGCATGGCGATGTAGTCCTTGAACCGGCCCTGCACCGGCTTCCAGGAGGCGTGGATGGTGCCGAGAGCGGCGTAGCAGTCCTTGACCGTGGCGACGACGACCCGGATGCCAACCAGGTCGAAGATCTCGTCGAACTCCTTACCCCGGACGACCATCTTCTCGTAGATGCTCCACGAGTGCTTCGGGCGGCCGGTCACCTCGGCGTCGATCCGCAACTCGGCCAGCCGGGCCTGGACGGTCTGGACGACCTGAGCCAGATACTTGTCCCGCTCGGGTGCCCTGAGCGAGACCATCTGCTCGATCTCGGCGTAGCGCTTGGGGTACAGCGTGGCGAAGGCGAGGTCCTCGAGCTGCCACTTGATCCCGGCGATGCCCAGGCGGTGGGCCAGAGGGGCGTAGATGTCGAGCGTCTGCTGGGCGATCCGGAGCTGCTTGGCCTCGGGGAGGGCGGCGATGGTTCGCATGTTGTGGAGCCGGTCGGCCAGCTTGATGAGCAGGACGCGGATGTCGTTGGCCATGGCCACGAGCATCTTGCGCATGGTCGCCGCCTGGGCCGCCTCCCGGTTCTCGAAACGCAGCCTGTCGAGCTTGGTCACACCGTCGACCATGCTCGCCACTTCCTCCCCGAACTCCTGGCGGATCTCGTCGATGCTGAGGCGAGTGTCCTCGACGGCGTCGTGCAGCAGGGCGGCGGCGACGGTCACGTCGTCGAGGCCGAGCTCGGCGAGGATCGTGGCCACGGCCACCGGGTGCTGGATGTACGGGTCGCCCGAGACCCGGACCTGCCCCTCGTGGGCCTCGGCCGCGACCTCGTAGGCCCGGTAGATGCGGTTGGGCGAAGTGCGGGGGTGGCGCAGGCGAAACGCCTCCACCAGGCTGGCCAGCTCCGGCGCCCGGCCCGGGGGCGCAGGGGTGCGTCGCCACGGCAGCACCCGGTCCACGGCAGGCACGATCTCCCCGGGCTCCTCTAGAACGTCAACAGGGACATCACGTCTCTGCCTTCCAGCTTGGCCCGACCCGGAAGGAACGTGAGCTCGATCACGAAACCGAGCCCGACGACGGAGGCACCCAGCTTCTCGACCAGGCGGCACGTGGCGGCAGCGGTGCCACCAGTGGCAAGGACGTCGTCGACGACCAGTACCTGGTCGCCCGGGTTCACCGCATCGCGATGGATCTCGAGGAGATCGGTGCCGTACTCGAGCTCGTACTCCTCGCGCTCGATGTCCCACGGCAGCTTCCCCGCTTTGCGGACGGGCACGAAGCCGGCGTCGAAGCGGTACGCGACCGGGGCGGCGATGATGAAGCCTCGTGCCTCGACACCCAGCACCTTGGTCACCGCCCGGCCCTGGAAGTGCTCGACCAGGGCGTCAATCGTGAACCGGAACGCCTTCTGGTCGCCGAGCAGGGGTGTGATGTCCTTGAAGACGATGCCGGGCTTGGGGAAGTCGGGGATGTCCCGGATTCGCTCCCGCAGCCACTCAGCGTCCACACGCCGAGGCTACAAGCTGCCGGTGGTCTACCGGCTGGACCGGGCGGTCAGGAGACCGCCTCCAGCTCTTTCGCCTTCGCCGGTGGCGCCTCGGGGGGCGCGGTACCCGGAAGAGCGGGGCGGGAGGTGGCGAGCTGGCGCTCGGCCGATCGCACGGCGAGACCGTTGCGTCGCAGGGCCTGAAGGACGGTACCCGCTGCACAGCCGAGCTCGACGGCGATGCTCCTCGCCGACCGCTGTTCGGTCACGTAGGTGCGGAAGAGGTAGGCAACGTCGTCCAAGGCGGCGGGGCGGCGCGATCGGACGGGTGGGGGCGAGATCCCACTCCGCCACAGGGCCCAACGGACCGTAACCTCCGAACACCCGAGCTTCTTGGCGATGTCGGCCGGCGCGGAGCGGGCGGCGGCGGACAGCCACGCCCGGTCGTACAGCTGGTCGATACGCGGTGCGCCCGCAGCCCGCACCTCGATCCCGTGCCGGAACAGGGCGGCGCGCACCGCACCCGGCGAACAGGCCAGTTCCTCGGAAATGCTCACGATGGACCGTCGTTCGCCCCAGTAGCGCTGCCAGAGGAAGTCCTTGTCGGCCAACCGCGGGCTCGGACGAGGGCGCCTGGGCCGGGTGACGATGTCCAGCCGGTGGAGAGCGGCCAGGACCATCCCGGCAGAACATCCCAGCTCGGCGCCGATGGATTGAGCGGACCGCTGCTGGCGGTGGTAAGCGCCGTGCAGCCACTGGCGGTCGTCGAGCTCGGGGGGCCGTGCACGGGTCGCGGCGAGGAGCGCGATGCCGTGCCGGTCGAGGGCCCGTCGAACTGCATTCCGGGAGCAGCCCAGCGTTCGGGCCACGCCCCGGACCGACCCCTTTTCGAGCAGGTAGAGCCGTCGGAGTTGCTCCCCATCGGCGAGGACTCGCGATGCAGGAGTGGTGGTTGGGGAACCGCGTCCGCCGTCTGTACGCGTCTCGGCCTGTTCCAAGACCACCCTTTCCACGCCGCCCGCCGATACACCAAACCCAGCTCAGAGTGGCTTGGCCCCTCTGCCTACTTCGTTGAAGTCGTTAAATTTGTCTGGGTAGACCGAGTTTACCCGGAGGTCTGGAACGGATCAACGACCCAACCGTGTCTTGGCCGTGGAGCGAGGGTGCGAGCGACTCTCTCGGTCGCCATGAGCGCGTCAGACAGCACTTGCGTTACCGTTTCTCAGGAAAAGGAGAGCGGCGTGAATCACAGCCGGGGTCAGTCGGAGAGTTCGGGATGACACTGCAGGCGACGACGACAGGAGTCTCCGGCTCGTCGCTCGAGAGGCCCGACACGGATCCCGCCCTCGGCGAGGGCGAATCCGAGGTTGCCGGTGGTGGCGACAAAGGGACCCGGACGGCGCGAGCCCCACATTCCGCGAGCAAGCTACCCGGCCTACGCCACGTGATCCTCGTCGTCGAGGACGATCGCAACATCGGCAACGGCCTTCGGCGGGCCCTGGAGGGCGAGGGATACGAAGTCCACTGGGTCACCGACGGCTCGAGCGCGCTGGAGGTGGCGTCCGCCCGGCGGGTGGACCTGGTCGTGCTGGACCTCTACCTCCCCGACATAGATGGCGTCGAGGTCTGCCACCAGCTGAGGCAGAGCTTCCCGGGCCTGCCCATCCTGATCCTCAGCGCCCGCACCGACGAGATCGACATCGTGGTCGGACTCGACGCCGGTGCCGACGATTACATGGTCAAGCCCTTCCGACTGGCCGAGTTCCTCGCCCGGCTCCGCGCCCACCTGCGGCGCCGCCCGGGAACGATCACCGACGAGATCGTCGCCGGCGACGTGCAAATCGACGTCGGCGGCCGCCGCGTATTCGTGGCCGGCCATGAGATCCCACTGCGGCCGAAGGAGTTCGAGCTGCTGACCCTGTTGGCCTCCGAAGTGGGGCGGGCCGTCAGCCGCGAGCGGATCATGGCGGACGTCTGGGAGGTGGCGTCGTCCGCTTCCACCAAAACGCTCGACATGCACGTGTCGTCGCTGCGCCGCAAGTTGATGGAGGGCGGCAGCACCACGCGGATCACGACGATCCGCGGTGCCGGGTACCGGCTCGACCCCTGACGTCGGTACTCGCCCTCCGCGGGCTGCGTCCGGTTCAGCTCCCGTTGGACGCGGGCATGAACAGGGTGAACGTGGGACACGGACCGGCGCGGCGGAGCAGGAGCCTGCCTCCTTCGGCTTCGGCCAGGGCGCGCGCCAGGGCCAGCCCCATGTGCTTCCTGTCCCGAGCGCCGTTGCGCTTCACCGAGAGCCCTTGCCCCTCGTCGCTGACCTCCAAGGCGAGGCCGCCGGCCACCTCCTTGGCTACCAGGCGGATGGACCCGTCGCCGTGCTTGAGTGCGTTCTCGATGAGCACGCCGAGGACCTGTCGGACCGTCGCCGCCGAGGAGCGCACGACGGGAAGGGGTGACTCGATGTCGACCACCAGCGTGCGGCCATCGGCTTCGATCAGCCCTCGCCAGGCGGCATCCATGTCCTCCACGACTGCGGTCACGTCCAGCGGCGGCGCGGACGCCACCCGGCGGGGCGCGAGGGCCAGGAAGTCCTCGACGGTCGTCTGCAGCCGATCGACCTGAGCGAGGGCGTCCTCCAGCGGCGGGCGCCATTGGGTCGAGGCGTCGGCCAGGGCGTTCTCGAGGGTGAGCCGGAGCCCGGTCAGCGGTGTTCGGAGCTGGTGGGACGCCTCGGACCCGAAGGCCCGCCACCGCTCTTCGCTTCGGTGCCGCTCGGTCACGTCCCGCGCGTTGAGCACGATGCCGGCCACCGCCGGGTCGTGGCGAAGGTCGCTGACCGTGGCCTCGAGCAGTACCCAACCCCCGGACGCGCCTCGGAAGCGAAGCTCGGCCACCGTGGGCGGCGACTTTCGGTCCGCCTGCCCCACGACCCGGGAGGCGGTGGCGGCGTCGTCGTGGTGGATCAGCTCCAGGACAGAGTGTCCCACGAGCGTCTCGGCGTCGTATCCCAGGACACGCGTGATCGACGGGCTGACGTAGGACAGGTCGAGACGGTCGTCCAGCACCAGAACCAGGTCGCTCGCGTTCTGTACCAACGAGCGGAACCGGGCTTCGCTCTCGGCCAGCCGGAGCTCCGCCGCCTTGCGGTCGGTCACGTCCCGAGCATGGATGACGAGGCCGGCCACGTGAGGCTCGGCGAGGGCGTTGTCCACCACCACCTCGAACCATCGCCACTCACCCGTGGCGTGGCGCAGCCGGAGCTCGGCCGGCTCGGGGGCCCCGTCGCCGCTGGCGGCCACTTTGAGAATGGTGGAGATCCGAGCCCGGTCCTCCGGGTGCACGCGCTCGAGCCACGGACGATCAACCAGCTCGCGGGGCGCCAAGCCGAGCAGGTCGCTCGAGGCCGGGCTGACGAAGTTGGCCAGACCATCGGGGCCCACGACGCTGATCAGGTCGGACGAGTGCTCGACGAGCACCCGAAACCGCCGCTCGGCGCGCCGCCGGTGGATCTCTTCGCTGAGCGCCGCGCTCTCCAGCGCCAACGAGACCTGACCCGCAAGCGTCTCCACCGCGAGAAGCGGCTCCGCCGGCAGCACCCCCGACGTCGTGATCAGGAAGGCACCGCTCAGCTCGCCGCGGCTGGAGAGGGGGACGAGCACCACCTGGGCCACGTCTCCCTCGGGGACGGCAACGTCAAGCGGAGGCCTGTCCTGCAGGGTGACGAAGCGGTGGTCGGTCAGCCCGTCCCGCACCTCGGGCGGGAGCCGGTCCAGCGGGATGGAGGCGTGAATCGCTTCCTCGGCCCGGTGCCCAGCGGCCACGACCACTCGGAGCCCGTCCTCACTCGCGTTGGCGATGGCGACCCGGGCGACGTCCGCCTCCCGAACGAGCGTCGTGAGGGCGGCGAGCGCGGCTTGCTGAATCTCCTCACGGGTGGTGGCGGCCACCAGCGCCGCGCCCGCGTGCCGGAGGACGCGCTCGCGCGCCGCCTTCCGCTCCTTCGATCGCACGAGGCCGGCCAGCCGGCCCAGGATGAGCACGGCCATCACAACCGAGCCGATGACCAGAACCGGCACCGCCCGGTGACCGCCGCGAGCGATCTCGACGGCCAGCAAGCCCGGGACGAGCAGGAGCGCTCCACACAGCAGCGCGAGCCGCCTCCGGCTCAGGCGCACCTCCCGTACCTGCGGGCGTTGGGTGAGCTGGACCATCGACCGATGGATGGCGGACGCGCCGAACAGGACGTAGCAGAGAGCGGAGGCGGCAACCGGCCAGGAGCGTCCGAGCTTCTCGGCCATGTGCAGGGTGGTCAGGACGTCGGCCGCGATGAGGCCGATGAGGCTTGCCGCCATGAGGTAGTAGCTCGGCGGCCGGGTACCCGAGCCCACCGCCAGGCGCACGATCACCGCCACCAGCACCACGTCGGCCAGCGCGTAGGCCACGGTGAGGACCTTCTCGAGCGCTCCGAACTCCGGGTCGGCGACGTAGGGGGCGAGGAAGTATGCAGCCACCACCACGCCGACGGCGGTGGCCACGATGACCGCGTCGAGCAGGCTGTCGTCCTCGGTTCCACCCGAACGGTGGCGGACGAGCATGGCCATCCCCACAACGAGGCAGCCGTAGCCGAAAAGGAAGAACGCGTCGGCCGGTGACGGGAACGGCGCCACCTCGCCGGGGTCGACGGGCTGGAAGGCGAGGACGGCGCGCCCGACAAGGAAGAGGAATCCGCCGGCGGCGAGGACCCACCACCCGGCGGCGGCGGCAGGCCGATGCTTCCACACGCCGGTCACGACCGCGGCCACCGACACCGCGCTGACCAACGCGCCAGCGGACGCCAGGGCCTCGCCGCCCACGCTCGCCGCTGCCGCGAGCGTGAGGAGCGCGCCGGTAACTAACCATCGATAGGCCGAATCGCGGCGCATAGAGGCCGGCTCAAGTGTACTTCTCGGACCTTTGGCTCAGGTCGGGCACTCCCGAGGATGAGAATAGGGAGGCCCTGACAGCCATTGGACTCCCACGTCGCCGCCAATCGACATCCGCAACTCGATCCGAACCCCCCACGCCCTGCACGGCTTCAGGAAGTTGCCCGACGACGGACCGGCGGCCCGCTCCGGGTCGCCCTCAACCAGCTGCGCGTACCTGGAGGTTCCCGTCATGATCGCCACCCTTCCCGCCCCCCTCTCGACGGAGACCCGCCCCCGGTCCTCCGTGGAGAAGCTGAGCTTTGTCGGTCAGGAGCTCGCCGAGCGGTTCCGAGTGATCTACAGCGCCGCCTTCGCACCACTCGAGACCCTTGCGCCCGTCCGCCAAGGCTTGACGGACAGCGAATTCCTGGACCAGATGTTCGACCCTTCCGTCATCAAGTTCGTGGCATGGGACGAGGACGGTGAACCTGCCGCCCTTGCCTTCATGGCCACCGACCTGTCCAAGGTGCCGTGGATCAGCGTGCCGTACTTCCAGGCCCGGTTCCCCGAGCACTTCGCCCGCGGCGCCATCTACTACTTCGGGGCCCTGCTCGTCAGCCCGGCCCACAAAGGGGGCCCATGGGCGTCACGGGTGCTCAGGGCGGCCAACCGAGCAGTCATGGCCGCCCGGGCCATCGCCGTGTTCGACTGCTGCGAGCACAACGTCAGCCGCAAGCTGCCCGATTTCATCGCCCGCATCGCCTCGTGGATGACGCCCGTCGAGCTCGAGGCGCAGCGCTACTACGCCCTCGTCCCTCCGGCGTAGCCTCCTACCGGCGCTTGCCCTTTTTGCGGGGGCGAGGCGCGGGACGTGGACCCCCGCTCCGCCCTCGACCTCCGCCACCCCCCCCGCTCCGGACACGGTTCGCCGGAGCAGGGCGCGGTCGGTCTCGGGGCGGTTCCGTGGTCGCGGCCGGGACGAACACGTCAGCCTCTTCGCCGTCCCGGGTGGACTTGCGGCCGGCGCGGCCGGCACCCGCACCCCCACCGCCGGCCATGGCGGCAGCCGCCGCCGGGGTCAGCAGCCCGCTCCCACCTCTCGACTCGATCCGCTGGCGGATGCTCGCGTATTGCGGCTCCCGCTCCTTGAGAACGGCCAGGATGGGCGATGCGATGTAGATGGAGGAGTAGGCGCCAGTGATGAGCCCGACGAGCAGGGCCAGACCGAAGTCCTTGAGCGTGGTCGCGCCCAGGACCCCGGCGCCTACCAGGAGCACGGACAGGATGGGCAGGATCGCCACCAGGGAAGTGTTGAGCGACCGCATCAACACCTGGTTCATGGACAGGTTGACGGTGTCGCTGTAGGTCATCCGGCGCTGCGCCGAAAGCCCCCTCGCGTTCTCCTCCACCTTGTCGAACACGACGATGGTGTCGTACAGCGAATACCCGAGGATGGTCAGGAAGGCGACGACCGTGGCGGGCGTGACCTCGAAACGAGACAGCGAGTAGACGCCGACGGTCACGAGGATGTCGTGGACGACCGCCGCCAGGGCAGCGACCGCCATCTTCCATTCGAAGCGGAGCGAGATGTAGATCGTGATGAGCACGAAGAACACGATCAACGCGTTCCGGGCCTTCTTCGTGACCTCCTTCCCCCAGGAGGGACCCACGTCGTTGGTGCTCACCTGCGCCGGCTCGACCCTGGCCAGCCGGGCGAGCGTCTCGGACACCCGCGCCTGCTCCTCCGCGCTCTGGCTGTCGGCCTGTACGCGGAGCAGGTCGGAGCCCTCGATCTGGATCTTGGCGCTGCCCAGGCCGACGTCCCGCAGCGCACCCCGGGCCTCCCCCACGGAGACGCCCGGGGCACGGACCTCATAGGAGGTGCCGCCCTTGAAGTCGATCCCGTAGTTGAGGCCCTGGGTGATCAGCGAGACGAGGCCGATGAGGATGACCAGGCCTGACAGGGCGAACCAGACCTTCCTCCGGCCCACGAAGTCGAACGCCGTCTCGCCGTGGTACAGGCGGTGGCGCAGACTGTGCCGGGGCTGCTCCGCGGCCGGCGGTCGATCGCTCACACTCCCACCTTGACCTTGTCCTCACTCGCCGCCGGCGCGGCCAGGCCCCGGGCGATGCCCAGCCACTTGGCCTCGGTGAACAGCCGGTTGCGTCCCAGCAGCACCACGATGGGCCGGGTGAAGAAGTAGGCGATGAAGACGTCCAGAAGGGTGGCCAGGCCGAGGAAGAAGGCGAAGCCGCGGACGGAGCCGACGCTCAGCAGATAGAGGACGACGGCACCGATGAACGATGCGGCGTCGGCGGCGAGGATGGTGCGGTAGGCCCGGGAGAAGCTGCGGTCGACCGAGGAGCGAACCGTCTTGCCCGCGCGGATCTCGTCCTTCAAGCGCTCGAAGTACACGACGTAGGAGTCGACGGTCACGCCGACGGACACAATCAGACCGGTGGCACCGGCCAGGGTGAGGGCCAGGCCCGTGGTCTGCCCGAGCAGGGTGACCAAGGCGTACATCAGCGCCCCGGAGACCAGGAGGCCGATCCAGACGACGATGCCGAGGGCCCGGTAGTACAGGATCATGTAGAGGGCCACCAACCCGAGGCCCACGAGGCCGGCGACGATGCCTGCCCGCAGCGAGTCCTTGCCCAGGGTGGCCGACACCGTCTGCACCGTCTGGCGGTCCAGCTGGACGGGCAGCGCGCCGTAGCGCAGCACGAGGGCCAGGTCCTTCGCCTCGCGCTCGGTGAAGTCCCCGGTGATCTGCCCCTTCCCCGGGAAGTTCGTTTCCTGGAGCCGAGGCGCCGACCGCACCACCCCGTCAAGGTCGATGGCGATTTGGTTGCCCTGCCCCACCTTGACCGCCATGTCGTTCCACTGCTTCGTGCCTGCTCCCGTCAGGGTGAACTCGACGCCCCACGCCCCCGTGTTGGGGTCGACGGTGGCGCGCGCCGAGGCCATCGCCTGCCCGGTGACCTCCGCCGGACCCAGGTGGTACCGGGCGACGACCGTGCCGTCCTGGTCCTTCTCGGGGAGGACCACCGACTTGGCGGGGTCGTTCTCCTCCGGGGGCGTGGTCCGGGAAAGATCAACGGGCACCGTGGTGGTGGTCGTCGGGGGGACCGTCGTGTCCGAGCCGGCGACCGTGGTCGTCGTGGACGACGATGTCGTCGTCGTCGACGAAGGCATCGCCGACTCGCTGGCCGGCAGCGGCTGGAGGACGGGCCGGAAGTAGAGCTGGGCCGTGGTGCCGATCAGTTGGAGGGCACGGTCTCGGTTCCGCACGCCCGGGAGCTGGACGATCACCGACTCGCCTTGCCGGCTGATGTCGGGCTCGGCCACGCCGAGGGCGTCGACCCGGCTCCGGATGATCTCAATGGCCTGGTCGAGCACTCCTTCCGACACGTCGCTCCGGGGCTGGAGCACGACCGAGATGCCACCTTGAAGGTCGAGCCCGAGCTGCGGACTGTTCCCCGAGGCCACCGTCGCCCCGAGCGCCCCGGCGGCCAGCAGGAGGACGAAGACCAGGGAGACCGTCAGCGAGCGGCGCACTAGCGGTCGTCCTCGGCCGTGTCTGAGGTGCTCTCGTCGAGGTCGTCGGTGTCCTCGTAGGGCGTCTCGTCGTCGGGCCCCACGCGCTGGCTGACCGCCGCCCGCAGCACACGGATGACGATGCCGGGGGCCACCTCCAGGGTCATCTTCTCCTCGTCGATGGCCTGGACAGTGCCGTAGATCCCGCCCGCGGTCACGATCTCGTCACCGGGACGGAGGGACGAGACGATCTCTTGGTGCTGGCGCATGCGGCGCTGCTGAGGCCGGATAAGCAGCACCCACATGAGGGCGAAGGTCAAGAAGAGGGCGAGAAGGGGCTCCATGGCGAAGATGGCCCCGTCCGGGCCGTGAAGAGGTTATCGCGGGGGCGTCCGGTACCCGCTTCGCGGAGGCTCAGGACGGCAGGGTGGGAGACTCAGGCGGTGAGTTCGCCTCGGCCAGAGGACGACCTCAGTCGCGAGGTGCCAACCGGGTCGGCGATCCCGGTTTCTCTCACCTCGCTCATCGGTCGCACGCGGGATCTCGAAGGTGTCAACGAGGCGATGCGCACATGCCGCCTTCTGACCGTGACCGGCCCAGGAGGCGTCGGAAAGACCAGGCTGGCGACGGCGGTGGCTCACCGTCAGCTTCCCCGGCGACTCGACGGCGTGTGGCTCGTCGATCTTGCCGCCGGTCCGCGCCCGCCCGAGGTGGCCAGCGAGACGGCCCGCGTGCTGGGCCTTCAAGCCGGGAGCGGGACGGCTGTGGTCGATGCGCTGCGCCGATACCTGGCCGAGCGCGATGCGCTCGTGGTGCTCGACAACTGTGAACACGTGATCGGCCAGTGCGCCGAGGTGGCCGGCGCCTTGTTGCGCTCCTGCCCACACGTCCGCATCCTCGCCACCAGTCGGGAGCCGCTGGGCGTCGATGGCGAGACCGTGTGGAGGCTGGAGCCACTCGCACTCGAGGACGCCCATCGCCTGTTCGTCGAGCGGGCGCGGCAGCGAAGGCCCGAGTTCCTGTCCGACGAGGACACCGAGGCGACGATCGCGACACTGTGCGACCGCCTGGATCGTCTGCCACTGGCGATCGAACTGGCTGCGGCCCGGATGAGCGCGTTGTCCCCGAGGGAGATCTTGAGGGGTGTCGAGGAGCACCTCGACGAGCTGGGCACGGTTCGTCGGCAGTCGCCAGCACATCACCGCAGCGTGCGGGCCGCGGTGGAATGGAGCCATCAGCTCCTCGATGCCTCTGAGCAGGAGGCGTTCCGGCACCTGGCGGTGTTCGTCGGCGGCTTCGATGCGGAGGCGGCGAAGGCCGTGGCCCCCGGGCTCTCGCTCGAGGTGCTGGCCCGCCTGGTGGACAAGTCGGTCGTTACCGCGGTGCCCAGGGCTGGAGGCAGGACCCGTTACCGCATGCTCGAGACGGTGCGGGAGCACGCTCACGAGTTGCTCGTCGCCGCCGGCGAGCTCGACTCCGCCCGGGAACGCCATTTCCGGCATTTCCTGTCCCTCGGCAATGAGAGCCGAGAGCCCTGGCAGTTCGCTCGCGTGGAGCACTTCGTCGGCGAACTCGAGGCCGACTATGGCAACGTCCGCTCGGCCGTGGAATGGGCCGCCGTGGCGGATCCGTGTGGCGCTCTCCGCCTTCTCTCCGGGATGTTGGAACTCTTTCTCGCGCTAGGGCAGGCGGACGGCCGGCGTCTCGCCGAGGTGGTGCTCGACGGCTGTCCCGCTCGTGACCGAAACCGGGCCAACGTCCAGATCTCCGCCGGAGTTCTTGCTTGGTGGACGGGTGACGCCGAGGCGGCAAGACGGTTCCTGGCCGAGGCCCGTGCGGTCACTGCAGGTCTGGGGGACCGGGCCCTGGAGGGATGGGCCTGGATCTTCGAGGGGTTGCTCGAAGTGTTCAGGGGGTCGGCGGGGCAGGCCCGCGAGCACTTCGAGGAAGGTCGGCGGCTGCACCGCGAGGTGGGAGTGCGAGCCGGCGAGGGTCGCTCGACGGCGGCCATTGGGCTCACCTTCATGCTGGAGAACGACAGCGCTCGCGCCCGCCAGCTCGTCGAGGAGGGCCTCGGCATGGCCGTCGCCGCGGACGATCGCTTTGGGGAGGGCCAGGCCCACACCTACCTGGGCATGATCTTCGAGTCGAGCGGCAACGAGAGGACTGCCAGTTCCCACTACAGAGCGGCGCTGGGCTGCCTGCGTCCGTATCAAGGCGCGCCGTTGCTTCCCATCGCCCTGGTGGGACAGGCGCGTGTCCTCGGCCACCGCGACCCGGCGACTGCCCTGAAGGTGGCGGCTGCGGCGTGGGCGCTGCGCGTCCGCGTCGGCGGCGAGCTCCCACCCCTGATTCGAGCGCGCCTCGACGAGGTGCACAGCGTTGCGGACGCGGCGCTGGGGGCGGAGGCAGGTCGCATCTGGAAGGAAGGGCTCCGCCTCAGCGTCGACGATGCCATCGCTCTGGCCACCGGCGCGCCCCGACGACGTGCGGCTCCAGCGGATGGCTTGAGTGTCCGTGAGCGGGATGTGGCGGCGCTCGTGGCCGAGGGCTCGTCCAACAAGGAGATCGCCGCCCGCCTGCACCTCTCGGTGCGCACGGTGGAGAGCCACATCCGCCACGTGCTGACGAAGGTTGGCCTCGCCAACCGCACCCAGCTCGCGACCTGGATGCACCAACGGAATCAGTAGCTGATCCGCATTTGCACTGATGGCGCTGCCCCGGCACCGCCGTACGGTCTGGGCGATGAAGACGATTCGGATGACGGGGCTCGACCGGCAAGGCGCACGGGGACAGGCGCCTCGGCGGCATCGGCGGGGAAGAGCGGCAGCGGTGACTGTCGTGATCTCGATGGTCGCCTTGGGGAGTGGGCTGGCGTGGGCCAGCATCCCCGACCCGAGTGGGCAGGTCCACGCGTGCTACAAGCACGGGAACGGCGACCTGCGCGTGGTGGACTCGGCCACCACGTCGTGCAAGGAGACGGAGGTCGCCCTCAACTGGAGCCAGGCCGGGCCCCCGGGTCCCACCGGCCCGGAGGGTGCCCCAGGACCGGAAGGTCCCGCCGGTCCGCAGGGTGTCCCCGGCCAGGGCGTGAAGACCGTCGCCGGCCGCGTCAATGCGGCTGGCTTCGCCGCCGGCAGCGGCTTCACCGTCACCAAGGACGGCACTTTCTACACCGTGAGATTTCCTGCCGGAACCTGGAACGGGAGCCGTGGTCCTGCCATGACGGTCACGTCTGAAGACGCGCCGTTCATCGCTTTCGTCCGCCCCCGGAACGCACCCTCCGACGGGTCGGCCGAGGTGATGGTCGGCTTCTGGAACACGGTCTTGGGTACCGTCTCCGTCTCCGACTTCCACTTCATCGCCGTCCAGATGTGAGTTCCGAGTGACGCCGACCTACTCGTTTCGGCGTTTTCAGTGCGAACTCGAACGTGCTGCGCCCTGCCCCGATTGACAAGGCGCTTCCACATCAGTCGAAGAGCACGGCCGGTCGGTTCTCCGGGGGATCGAGCCCGAGGTGGGCGAAGGCGGCGGGCGTGGCCACCCGCCCGCGGGGGGTGCGCTGGAGGAGGCCCAGCTGGAGCAGGAAGGGCTCGTACACGTCCTCCACCGTTTCCGGCGCCTCGCCCACGCTGATGGAGAGCGTGGACAGCCCTACCGGACCGCCGCTGAACCGGTGGCAGACGGCGCCCAGGATCGCCCGGTCGACTTTGTCGAGCCCCGCTTCGTCGACCTCGAAAAGGATGAGCCCCTCCCGGGCCGTGTCCCGGGTGACAACGCCGTCGCTCCGTACCTCGGCGAAGTCGCGCACTCGCCGGAGCAGACGGGTGGCGATGCGAGGCGTGCCCCGAGACCGGCGCGCGACCTCGGCCGCCCCTTCCGGGTCGATGCTCACCCCGAGGATGCGCGCCGCTCGGGCCACGATCGTTTCCAGCTCGTCGACCGTGTAGTAGTCGAGGCGGGCCACGAACCCGAACCGGTCCCGGAGGGGGCCGGTGATGAGCCCGGTGCGGGTGGTGGCGCCGACGAGGGTGAACCGCGGGAGGTCGAGCCGGATGGATCGGGCCGAGGGACCACGGCCGATCACGATGTCGAGCTGGAAGTCCTCCATGGCCGGATAGAGCACTTCCTCCACCACCCGGTTCAGGCGGTGGATCTCGTCGATGAACAGCACGTCGCCGGCCTCGAGGTTGGTGAGCACCGAGGCCAGGTCTCCCGCCCGCTCGAGGGCTGGACCGGACGTGACCCGCAGCGGGACGCCGAGTTCGGAGGCGACGATGCCGGCGACGGTGGTCTTCCCCAGGCCGGGAGGCCCGGCGAAGAGGAGGTGATCCACGGCCTCGCCTCGCCGGCGGGCGGCTTCCAGGAGGATCTCCAGGTGCTGGCGGAGCTGGGCCTGGCCCACGAACTCGGCCAGCCGCCGCGGCCGCAGGCTCGCTTCCTCGGCCTGCTCTTCCGGAGCCACGGCGTCGCTGAGTAGCTCGTTGCGGGTCACCGGGCAGCGGCCAGAAGCTTGAGCGCGGCGCGGAGCAGGTCTTCCACCTCGCCCTCGGCGGGGAGCTCGCGCAGGACGTGGGCCACCTCTTCGGGCGCGTACCCGAGCCCGGCCAGCGCGGCCCGTACGTCGGCTCGGACGGGAGCGGCCGCGGCGGTCGCGCCGGGAACGAGGCCGGCCAGCTCGAAATCGCGGAGATCGAACCGGCTCTTGAGCTCCATCAGCAGGCGAGCGGCGGTCTTGCGGCCCACCCCGGGCACGAGGGTGAGCGCGTCGAGGTCGCCCTCAGAGAGCACCCGAAGAAGCTCGCCCGGTGGGTGGACCGAGAGGATGGCCAGGGCCAGGCCCGGGCCCACGCCTCGAGCCCCGAGCAGTGCCTCGAAGGACTCCCGCTCCTGCAACGTGGCGAAGCCGTACAGGGCCAGGACGTCTTCGCGCACGTGGAGGTGCGTATGGAGGACGATCTCGGTTCCGGCCGGACCGAGAGCGGCCAGCGTCCGGGGTGCCACTGTCACCCGGTAGCCCACGCCCTGGACGTCGAGGAGAACCTCACCTCGAGCTGAGCGGTCGAGAATGCGCCCCCGCAGCGAACCGATCACTTGACGACCACCGAGTTGATCCGCGTCCGCAGTGGGGCGATGGCGATGTGGCACAGGGCGAGGGCCAGGGCATCCGCGGCGTCGGCTGGCCTTGGCAGGCTGGTGAGGCCCAGCAGAGCCTGGACCATGCGCTGCACTTGCTCCTTGGGCGCTGCGCCGTACCCGGCGACCGCCTGCTTGACCTCGTTCGGCGTGTACTGCGCCACCTCTGCTCCGGCCCGAGCCGCAGCGGCGAGGATGAGGCCGCTCGCCTGGCCGACGGCCATGGCCGTGCGGGCGTTGACCTGGAAGAACAGTCGCTCGACGGCGACCACGTCAGGCTTCAGATCGGCGAGCAACGCCCGCACATCAGCGTCGAGCTGCGCCAGCCGCTGGGGCAGCGGCTCGGCCGGAGGCGTTCGCAGGACGCCCACCGCCACCGCCGTCCCCTTCTGGCCCCGCGCCTCCACGCAGCCGTACCCGCACCGCGACAGGCCGGGATCGATCCCGAGCACGAACATGCGTTTGGAGAGTAGCCGGAGACGTCCGCCGAGTGGCGGATCCCGCCGTCCGACGCGTCAGGCGTCGACCGCCTGGAGCACCGCGTCGGGGATGTCGAAGTTGGCGTAGACCGCTTGCACGTCGTCCTGATCCTCGAGCGCCTCGATGACCTTGAGCACCTTGCGGGCGTCGGCCTCTGACTCCAGTGCGACGGTTGTCGTCGGCAGCAGGGTCAGATCCGCCGACTCAGGCTTGATGCCGGCCGCCTCCAGCGCGTCTCGTACTTTGGCCAGATCGGTGGGAGCGGTCGTCACCTGCCACATGTCGCCTTGATCATCCAGGTCTTCGGCGCCCGCCTCCAGGGCCAGGAGCATCAACTCGTCCTCGTCCCCGGCAACGGCCTTGCGCACCAGGATCACGCCCTTGCGCTGGAACTGCCAGGCGACCGCGCCCGGCTCGGCGGCCGATCCGCCGTTTTTGGAGAAGATGGCCCGGACGTCGGCGCCGGTGCGATTGCGGTTGTCGGTGAGGCACTCCACATACACCGCTACCCCGTTCGGTGCGTAGCCCTCGTAGGTGACGGCCTCGTACCGCACCCCTTCCAGCTCACCCGTGCCCCGCTTGATGGCACGTTCGATCGTGTCGGTGGGAATCGACGCGTCACGCGCCTTTTGGTACATGCTCCGCAGGGTGGGGTTGGCGTCGAGATCGCCGCCGCCCTCTCGAGCCGCCACCTCGACCTGGCGCAGGAGGCGTGCGAAGAGCTTGCCCCGAGCTTTGTCGACCGCCCCTTTGCGGTGCTTGATGGTTGCCCACTTGGAATGTCCCGACATCGTGCTGCCTCCTCGATCAGGACTCGGAGAGGAACTTCTGGTGGAGCCGAAGGTCGCCCGACAGCTCAGGATGGAACGCCGCGACCAAGACCGCACCCTGGCGGCAGAGCACCGGTGCGTCGCCTACGCAGGCGAGGACTTCGACGCCCTCCCCCACGTGCTCGACGACTGGCGCCCGGATGAAGATGGCGGGGAAGGCGCCGCCGGCCAGCCCGGCGACTGGCAGGTCGGCCTCAAACGAGTCCACCTGCCGTCCGAACGCGTTCCTGCGGACGACCACGTCGATCGCCCCGAAGCACCGCTGGTCCGGCCGCCCGTCGAGGACAGACGAGGCCAGCAGGATCATTCCTGCGCACGTTCCGAGGGCGGGAAGCCCGTCGGCCAGCCTCTCAGCTATGGGTTCGAACAGACCTGCCGTCTCCAGCAGCCGCGAGAGGGTCGTCGACTCGCCCCCGGGAAGCACGATGGCGTCGATCCCGGCCAGGTCGTCGGGGACGCGTACTTCGACGGGATGAGCGCCGAGAGCGGCGAGGGCGTCAGCGTGCCGAGTGAACGCCCCCTGGAGCGCGAGGACACCGACCTTCGTGACCACCTGGGGGCACCGGCCCTTTGGGCACGACTACCAACCCCGTTCGGCCAGACGAACGTCGACGGTGCCGCCGTCCTCGCCCCGCATGGCCTCGCCCAGGCCCCGACTGACCTTGGCCACGATGTGCGGGTCGCGGAAGTGAGCAGTTGCCTCGACGATCGCCTTGGCCCGGACTTCGGGGTCGCTGCTCTTGAAGATCCCGGAGCCCACGAACACCGCCTCGGCTCCCAGCTGCATGACCAGAGAGGCGTCGGCAGGCGTGGCGATGCCGCCGGCGCAGAACAGCGGGACTGGCAGGCGCCCGGCCTCGGCCACCTCCTGCACCAACCCCACAGGCGCCCGAAGCTCCTTGGCCCAGCCGTAGACCTCGGCAGAATCGGCCTGCGTGAGCTTGCGGATGTCTCCCAGGATGGAACGAAGGTGGGTAACGGCCTGGCGGATGTCGCCCGTGCCCGCCTCACCCTTCGAGCGGATCATGGCCGCCCCCTCGCTGATGCGGCGCAGGGCCTCGCCGAGGTTGGTCGCCCCGCAGACGAACGGGACGGTGAAGGTCCACTTGTCGATGTGGTGGGCCTCATCGGCGGGGGTGAGGACTTCGCTCTCGTCGACGTAGTCGACACCCAGGGCCTCGAGCACCTGCGCCTCGGCGAAGTGGCCGATGCGGGCCTTGGCCATGACCGGGATGGTGACCGCGGCCTTGATGCCCTCGATCATCAACGGGTCGCTCATGCGAGCCACGCCGCCGTCGCGGCGGATGTCGGCCGGTACCCGCTCGAGAGCCATCACCGCCACCGCTCCCGCGTCTTCGGCGATCTTGGCGTGTTCGGGCGTGACCACGTCCATGATCACGCCACCCTTGAGCATCTCGGCCAGGCCGCGCTTGACCCGGTCGGTGCCCACGACTGCCTTTGCCTTCGGGCCACGCAGGCTCGGATCGGTCTTCGCTTCCTCCACGAGTCGAAGTCTACCGGTGACGTTCAGCCACGGAGGCGGCCCATACCCGGGTCATCGGGTGGCCAGAGGGGTCCCCGGGGCCGGGAGCTCGACCCATGTGCGCCCGGCCGGGAGCGAGATCGGCGCCCCTCCCGCGTCCGTCCAGGTCGTCATCGCCTTGGCCGACGACTTCGACCAGCGGGCGCTCAGCATCATCCCCCCGGCGAAGATCGCAGCCTCTCCAGATCCGACGACCTGGGCCTCGGTCACCGCCGCACCGGTCGTATCCACCTCACCTGAGCCCCGATAGGCGACAAACTGCACGATGACCGTGGTGGGCGCGATCTGTGTCCCGGACTCGGCGGTGTGCGCCCTCCCGTCAAGCGATCGCTTCCAGGTACCGGACCCTGCGTCCCAGTCATAGGAAACCCGGGTGGACTGCCCCACGTTGAGGGTGAGGTTGCTCACCGGCGTCGCGCCCGGCGGGGCGAAGGCTTCGCCGGGCTTGAGGAACTCGGCGAACTTGGGCGGAGGGCTGCCCGAACCCGCTTTGTCGTAGAGGGCCCGGGTCGAGGTGTACAGGTTGTGCGGCGCCGCCCGGCCGCTACGCCGCCGCAGCACGTCCGTGTCGTTCTCGGTGAAGTTCTTGAGGCCGGTGGCCCGCATCGCCTCCACGAAGCGAGGGATGCCGCCGGAGTAGGCCACGATGCCACCGAAGGCGGAGACGATGGCGGGGTCGCTCGGACGGACGGAGCGTACGGGACCGACGTCCGCGTCGGTGGAATGGAACACGGCCAGGAACCGGGTCTGACCGCCCTCCACGACGGCTTCGAAGACCACGTCGGCCAGGTCCAGCCCCGCTTGGGGACGGGAGGCGGGGTGGTTCTCGATCTTGACCGTTGCCGCCGAACGTCCAGCGCTGGCTGCCTCAGTGACCTGGAGGCCGGTGAGGGGGAAGAACTGCGGGACGGTGGTGGTGGCCCGCCGTCCGCCAGACCCCACTTCGCCCTCGCCGTCCCCCCCGCCACAACCCCCGGTGACAACCAGGAGGACGGGGAGCAGGATGCCGAGGGCACGCGAGCCGGACCACCGGGGGCGATTGGTCACGATCAGAGCTCCTTCAAGGCCTGGATGCGCTCGTCGAGCGGAGGGTGAGTATCGAACAGGCGGTTCAGCCAGGCCAGCCTGCCTTCGTCGGGCTTGCGGGCCAGCGGGGCCTCGATCCAGAGGTGCGCGGTGGCGCGGGAGGAGGAGTGCACCACGGTGGTGTCCTCCTTGAGCTTTTCGAGCGCGGCGATCAACCCTGGCGGGTAACGGGTCATAGCCACCCCGCTCACGTCAGCCAGCGTCTCCCGACGGCGGCTCACGGCGAACTGCATGAGCCGCGCGATCAACGGGGTGACGAGAAGGAGCACGAACCCGAGGACGGCCAGGACTGCCGCTGGCCCTGCCCCACCGCTCCGGTCGTCACGATGCCGCGGCCCGCCCCACCACAGGAAGCGCAGGGCGAAGTCGCTCAGGAGGGCGATGAGGCCGACCATGGTGACGGCCATGGTGGAGACGAGGATGTCGTAGTTCTTCACGTGGCTGAGCTCGTGGGCGAGCACGCCCTCGAGCTCGATCCGGTTCATCTTCTCCAGCAGGCCGGTGGTGACGGCCACGGCTGCATGCCGGGGATCACGTCCGGTGGCGAAGGCGTTGGGTGCCGGGTCCTCGATCACGTACAGCCGCGGCTTGGGCAATCCGGCGGCGATGCAGAGCCCCTCGACCACGTTGTGCAGCCGGGCGTACTGCTGGGGGTCGGCCGGACGAGCGTGGCTCATGGCCAGGGCGATGCTGTCCGACTTCCAGTAGGAAAGGAACGCCGTCCCTCCGGCGACGGCGAAGGCGATCACCAGGCCGGCGACGCCGTAGCCGATGAGCGTGTTGATCGCCCAGACCACGGCCCCGACCAACACGACGAACGCCGCGATCAGGACGACGGACCGCCGTTTGTTGGACGCGATCTGCTCGTACAGGACGGGCTCCGAAGATCAACTCGGGGCGGTCGGGCCAGAAGGGCGCCGCAGGATCTGCATGGTCGCCGGTATGCCCCCCGGCCCGCAACCGGGAGGAGGCCCCGAACCCCTCAAAACTGGACCGAGACCGGCCCCCGCGAGGTGTCGTCCGCCTCGAAGTACTCGTGCTCCCGGAAGCCGAACATGTTGGCGAGGATGTTCGAGGGGAAGCTCTGGACCTTCGTATTCAGCTGCAGGACGGAGTCGTTGTAGAACTGGCGGGCGTAGGCGATGCGGCCCTCGGTGCCGGTGAGCTCCTCCTGGAGGTTCAGGAAGTTCTGGTTGGCCTTCAGGTCGGGGTAGGCCTCAGCTACCGCGAACAGAGACTTGAGGGCGTTGGTGATCTGGTTCTCGGCCTGCGCCTGGGCGGCGACTCCCTGGGCGTTGATGGCGTTGGCCCGGGCCTGGGTGACCGCCTCGAACGTCTGCCTCTCGTGTTTGGCGTACCCCTTGACCGTCTCGACCAGGTTGGGGATCAGGTCATACCGGCGGCGGAGCTGCACGTCGATCTGCGCCCACGCGTTGGCGATCCGGTTCCGCAGCCGGACGAGGCCGTTGTAGGTCACGACCGCGTACAGGGCCACGACCACGACGATGGCCAAGAGGATCCACAGCAGCATTTCGTCCCCTCCCAACGGGCAACCGCCTCATTCTACGGCTCCCCCCGACCGTGAGGCCGTCAACGCGAAGGGCGAGCGGCGGCGCCCAAGAGGGCGGCTTCGTACAACTCCAGGTAGCAGGCGGCGAGATGCCCCATGGAGAACTCCAAGGCCCGAGCTTCGCCTCCGGCCACCAGCGAGCGGGCCGTTTCCGGGCTCTCCAACACCTGCCCGATGGCGGCCGCCAACCCGACAGCATCACCAGGGGGGACGAGCAGGGCCTCCTTGCGGTGTCGAGCGACGTTGCGGTACCCAGGCAGGTCGCTCGCCACCACGGGCGTCCCCGCCGCCATGCCCTCGAGGAGCACGAGGCCGAACGACTCGCCGTGGAGCGACGGGGCACACAGCACGTCGGCCGCCCGGAGCCGACGGGCCTTCTCCTCCTCGCTGATCCGCCCGATCCATTCCACCCGGGGATCACCGGCCGTGCGCTGACGCAGCCGCCCCGTCTCCGGCCCGTCGCTGGCCACCCAGAGCGTGACGTCGTCGGCGAGGCGGTCGAGGGCGGTGATGAGCACCTCCAGTCCCTTGCGGGCCTCGTGACGGGACAGGAACAGGACCGTCCGGCCGGGGCTGGGCCACGGGCTGGCCTTGGCGAACCGGTCCACCTCAATGCCGTTGAAAAGAAGCGTGTACGCCCCGCCCAGGTACTGGGAGGCGAGGGCGACGGCGTCCTCGGAGACCGCACACCGGACGGTTAGCCGGGAGGCCAGCCATCGGGTAAGTGGTCGGAGCCAACGGTACGCCCCGCTCACGCCGGCGGCGTGGAACGTGCCGACCAGCGGGGCGGGCGCCTGGACCAGGGCGGTGACCGTCGCCCCCGGGGCGCAAGGCTCGTGGAGGTGCAGGACGTCGAACTCCTCGTCCCGCAGGGCGCGGATCGTGCGCAAGGCGCACGACGGGTCGGGGGCGATAGGCGCCACCGACCCATTGGCTTGGGTCGGGAGGCAATTCCCGAGGGGAATCACGCCCACGTCGGGGGGCGGGCCGTCACAGGGGCCGAGCACGCGGGCTTGGTGGCCGATGGCCCGGAGGGTCCGGGCCAGGCCGAGGACCTGTTCCTGGACGCCGCCCGGCAGCGTGAGGCTGTAAGGGCACACCAGGCCGACGCGCACCGGCGAAGGTTAGTTGGAGCGACTGGTACCCACCTTCCGGACGTGGCCGGCGGCCGGCAGCACGAACACTGCAAGACTGAACTCATGACCGACGACAACCTCCGGAGGGCCGAGGCGCAGGAACGAGCTCGCATCGTCTCCAACCTCGTTTACGAGCTGTTCCTCGACTTGACGCCCCGGGACGACACGTTCGTCAGCGACACCAGAGTCCGCTTCTTCACCCCGCTCACGGGCATGACCACCTT
>JALZEC010000189.1 GCA_030862235.1 Actinomycetota bacterium
AGCCACCCGAAGGCCAGCCGGCGGAAGAACGCCTCCTCGGCCACCGCGGCCAGGGTGTTGAGGGCCACGGCCAGGCCGAGCGCCGACACCGGCGGGCGCCGCCCGTCGAGGGCCCACGCCAGCCCGAAGGCCAGGATCCCGACGGCCAGGGCACCCGCCGCCGTGGCCGCACCCGCCGTGCTTCCCACCGACCGGCGCAGGGGCCAGGCCAACCCGACCACACCGAGAGCGGCGAACAGGGCGACCCGTGCCCCTAGGCCCGTCCCCACTGGTAGGAGCCAGGGCCTCAGCAGGAGGACGAGGGTCCCCACGGCCACGACCACGGCGACAGCCACCGCCCCCGCCAGCGCCCGCGGTTCCGGCGCGTCCAATGCATACGTTGGCCGGCTTTGGCCCTCCAGAACCGGCAGCGACGGGGCCGGGAGGCTCACCCTCCGTCCTCCTCCTCGGCTTCCTCGCGCTCCGCACGCTTCTTGGAGACGCGGGCGAGGACGAAGAAGATGATGACCGGGATCAGGATGAACGCGATCTCCGCCGCGGCGCCCGCCGCACCTCCGTGGGCGAGCATGTTCACGCCCCCAGCAGGAGGGCGAGCCCTCCCACCGTGAACACGACCATGGCCCCCAGCAGCGGGTACTGAGAGCGGGTGGCGTCTCGGGCCCGGAAGAGGGCGAGGGCCCGGTCGTGCGCCATCACGACACCGGCGACGTGCCCGGCGACGATGCCTGCCGCCTGCACGTACGCGATCGCGGTGGCCGAGATCACCGTGAAGTTCACGGCCTTCCCGGCCGTGCCGAACAGGTCCCAGCCCCACCCGAGGGGGTCGGAGGCCAGGGCCAGCGCTCCCTGCCCCTCGAACACCAGGAGGGAGAAGTAGTGGGCCAGCGCGTAGGCGAAGACGATCGGTACCAGGGAGTGGGCGAACGAGGCGGTCAGCTCCGGGTACCTCCGCCGGTACAGCCGTGCTGTGATGCGCATCGCTCCCACGTAGGCCAGGGTGACGACGGCGACGGTCCAAACCAGGCCGACGGTGGAGATGAGCACGTTCTGGAGCAGGTCGTAGTCCCGGGTCAGGTCCTGCCAGAACCGGGTGCGGCTCAGGCCGTCGAAACTTGTGGAGCCCAGCCCGACGATCACGATGGCCTGGGTGGGGGCGTCCGGTTCCAGCCCGACCAGGCCGGAGAGAGGCGCTCGCAGGCGCAGCCGCCCCTCCTCGTCGGCGTAGAACGGAGCCATGCGCGCCAGCAGCCCGAAAAAGACGGTGAACGCCTCGCCCTGGTGAAGCCAGTCCCGGCCCCAGCGCACAACTCCAGCCAGGACCAGTCCCGTGTAGATGGCGATGGCCACGGCGAGAGTGCGAGGCTCGGCGCGGTACGGGTAGATCAGCTCGAGCCAGACGAAGCCGACAAGACCGGCGACGGCCGGCCACCGCCCCCACCGGTACTCCCGTGCTCCCCGAGCGCCCCCCCGCGCCCGCAACCGTTCCACGGCCGCGGCCAGCGTGTCGAAGGGGTTCACGACCCGCCACAGGTCCCCGACGAGGGCGCAGATCAGGATGAGCCCCACCCAGAAGACGACGTAGACGAACACGGGGGCGATGTTCTCGGCCGTGTCCACGTCCCCAACCGCGGCGGCGAGGAACACGACGGCGAACAGCAACAGCCCGATCGCCCGGCCGGCCCGCCACAGGAAGTCGGTCAGGCCGCCGGGTTGGGCGAAGATCCGGCCCTCGTCCCTTCCCTCCAGCCGCGCCGTCCGCCAGAAGACGGCCAGGCCGGCGAAGGAGATGAGCAGGGCGGCGGCCGCCCCGTAGGCGAACATCCAGAGGGGGAGTGGCAGGTCGCCGCGACTTCCGAGCCCGTGGGCGCCGGCCGGCTCGGCCGTGGCGACCACGACCCAACCGGCGAGGCCTGAGGCCCAGCCAGCGCGACGGAGCCGGGTCAGGGCTGGACCTCGAGGGTCGTGATGCGGCGGTGAGCCTTCTCGAGCTCCACCTCGAACGTCCCCGGGATGTTGGCCGGGAAGCTGATCTCGGCGACCCGGCCCGGCCCGACGGGAGCGGTCTTGTCGTACCCGTGGACGTGCACCTCGTCCTCGGTGTCGCTCGTCACCCGGAGGACGACGGTCTGGTTGAGCTTGACCCGGGCACGGGACGGGCCCTCCACCGATCCGCCCTGCACCGTGATGGTGAAGGCGTTGGCCGAGGCCGCAGCGGTCGGCGCGGGGGACGTCCCCGCTGCCGTCGGCGGCGGAGACCCCCCGGTGGTCGCGCTCGTCGGGGTGACCGAGGTGGCCGGTCCCTCGATGGTCGGGTTCTCGTCCCCCCCACAGGCCGGCAGGCCCACGGCGAGGGCCACGGCGAGCGCCGCCACCGGCGCCCGCGGGAAAGCGGTCATTCGGTCCTCCTGGAGCTCTGAACGGAACGCGTCAGGCGGAGACCGGAGGAGGACCCCTTGCGAGCAGCGCCCCAGCCGCTCCCAGACTGCGCACCGGGTCCGGCGGCGGGACCACCAGCCCGGCGCCGGACAGCACGAACCGACTGCCGGTGTCGGTCGTCAGCGCCGCGAGCCGTCCTCCCACCACCCGGGCCGAGGCCACGAGCAGGGCGGCACCGGCGGCGGCCACCAGCTGGCCGGCCAGCGAGAGCCACAGGGCGAACGAGCTGAGCAGGGTGACGACCGGCTCCCCGGCCACCGCGTGCTCGACACCCTCCTGCACCAGGAGCGATCCCCACTGGAGGGTGAGCAGCGTGCGGAAGGACACCCGCGAGGCCGCCGGCCTGGCCATCGCCACCCCGGCCAGGGCGAGCACGGCCAGGAGGGTGGCGACCGCGGCAGCCGCCGCCAAGTAGCCGTGGGAGTGGCCGGCGGTGGCCGCCGCCCCGCCGTGGACGTGGCTCGCGCCGGCGTAGCCGAGAGCGTGACCGGCGAGCACGCCGGCCGGCACCAGCAGGAGAACGCACAGAGGGCTCTGCCTCGGCCGCACGGGCGGCAGCCTACGTTCGGGTCGGCGGGTCGTCATGTCTCCTTGAACGACACGTTTCCCTCGACCGTCTCGACCCGGACCCGCACCGTCCTCGTGTTCTGGCCCTCCCTCAACGAGCAGTCGAAGGTCCCGCCCACGTCGACCACGCGCACCCGTTCCGGCCCACACTCCACGGTGGAGGTGGGGGAGGATGCCGAACGCTGGATGGCCTCGACCACCTTGGAGACCTGCAAGATGGCCTTGGCCGGCCGCACGTCGTAGCGCAGCCCTCCCGGTTGGTCGGTCTGGCGGACGGTGACGGCGTAGGGCACGAGCACTCCGTCCACCGACACGGTGCACTCCAGCGTGGCCGCCTCGGTGGCCGGCACGCCGGCCGGACAGGACGCCGGGCCGACCGGGAGGTCGGGGCTCGAGCGGCGCTGGGTCGCCACCAGGACACTCTCGAGCTCTTTTCTGTCAACCAGCCGCGGGGCATCGCCGCGCTCCGCCCCGCTGCCCGACCGGTCGCATGCGACGGCGAGGGCGAGCACCGCCCACAGGGCGGGCACTCGCCGCCGCGTCAATCGTTGCCGGGCAGTGATGCTATCCCTCGGCCTTCCTCGCGGAACGAGCGGTAGCGGTCTTCACCAGGCGGGCGAGGGACGGGCCGAACGAGGGCTCGGCGACGCCCTCCTCGGTGATGATGGCGGTCACGAGGTCGGCCGGGGTCACATCGAAGGCCCGGTTCTCGGCGGGCATTCCCAGCGGCGCCACCACCGTCGCCCCCACGGCGGTGACCTCCTCAGGCGAGCGGCGCTCGATGGGGATGTCGGTGCCGGTGGGGCAGGCGAGGTCGATGGTTGACGTGGGCGCGGCGACGTAGAACGGCAGCCCGTGGTGGAGGGCGAGCACGGCCAGGCCGTACGTGCCGACCTTGTTGGCGACGTCCCCGTTGGCGGCGATGCGGTCGGCGCCGACGACCACGCAGTCCACCTCGCCCCCGGCCATCAGGGAGCCGGCCATGACGTCGGCCACGAGCGTGCTGGGAACGCCCAGGCGGTCCAGCTCCCAGGCCGTGAGGCGGGCCCCTTGGAGGGCGGGACGGGTCTCGCCCACCCAGACCGCCAGCCGGCTCCCCTGCTCGTGGGCGGCCCGGATGACGCCGAGGGCGGTCCCGTAGCCGACGCAGGCGAGCGCGCCGGCGTTGCAGTGGGTGTAGACCCGACCCGGGTCGGGCAGGAGAGGCGCGCCCCACGCCCCCAGGCGCCGGTTGCGTTCCAGGTCCTCGGCCGCGAGGCGCTGGGCCTCGGCCACCGGGTCGTCGGCGGCCAGCGCCTGCTCAACCCCCCAGGCCAGGTTGACGGCTGTGGGCCGGGTAGCGATGAGCTGGTCGGCCGCCTCCTTGAGCGGCACCTCGGACACCGCCGCCAAGGCCACGCCCATGGCCCCCGCCACCCCCAGCGCGGGCGCCCCCCGGACGGCCAGCGTGCGGATGGCCTGGCACAGCTCCTCCACGGTCCTCGCCTCGACAAAGACGAGCTCGCCGGGCAGCCGCCGCTGGTCGATCAGCCGCACGTGGTCGCCCCGCCACTCGATGGTGGGGGGGATGGGGTCGGCCGAGGTCACCGGGCGGGAGCCTACGGCGGTCATATCTCCCCGGGAGTGAGCGCGCCCTCGGCCGGCGGAGGCTGGTAGGCGGCCAGGGCGTCCAGCAACCCGTCCACCTGCTCGACCTGGAGGATGAGCTGGCGGGTGGTTTCCGGTAGGAAGCCTTCGACCACCAGCGAATCGAGGAAGTCGAGGAGCGGCGTCCAGAACCCGGCCACGTCGAGCACAGCGATGGGCTTGGTGTGGATCCCGAGCTGGGCCCAGGTCGTCACCTCGGCCAGCTCCTCGAGCGTGCCCAGGCCGCCGGGCAGGGCCACGAAGGCGTCGGCCAGGTCGAACATGAGCTGCTTGCGCTCGTGCATCGACTCCACCTCGTGGAGCTCGGTCAGCCCCTGGTGGGCCACCTCCCGGCGGAACAGCCCCCTCGGCAGCACGCCGATCACCCGTGCCCCGCCGGCGAGGGCAGCGTCGGCCAAGGCGCCCATGACCCCCACCGACGCCCCCCCGTAGACCAGCTGCATCCCGGCCGCGGCCAACGCCGTGCCCACCTCAGCGGCCGTCGTGACATGGTGCGGGTCGACCCCTGGTGAGGACCCGCAGTAGACGCAGATCGAGCGGATCGGGTGGGGCGGGGCCATCCGTCCTTGCTACCAGCCCCGAGCGCGACGAAGGGGCGAGCGCCACGCTGCGCTCGCCCCCTCGGGGAACTCCCGCCTCAGGCTCAGACGGACTCGCTCGCCTTCGCCTCGATCGACCGCTGCCCGCCCCCGGCCATGGCACCGCCGGAGGTGATCTCGACCTTGCGGGGCTTGGACTGCTCGGCTACGGGAATGTGCACGGTGAGCACGCCGTGGTCGTAGCTGGCCTGGATGCGGTCGGTGTCGAGGCCGTCGCCCAGGTACAGCTGCCGGGTGAAGCGCCCCTGCGGCCGCTCGGCCACCAGCACCTCCTGGCCCTCCTGCGGCTGCCAGCTGCGCTCGGCGGTGACGCTCAACACGTTCTTCTCCACGGTCACCTCGATCGACGCCGGGTCGACGCCGGGCAGGTCGAGCACGGCGACCCAGTGATCACCCTCGCGGTAGGCGTCGAGGGGGAGAGCGGACCGGGTCACACCCCGGAGGTGCGACGTCAGGCGGTCGAGTTCTCGAAAGGGCTCACGGAACGGGTCGAAGCGCATCAGCATCGTTGGTGTACCTCCAACCAGTCGTCTTGGAATACGCTGTCGTACAGACAAGTTGACAACTACAGACGCAAGTTTATTCCCTCCGGTGGAAGCAAGGCATAGGAAGGAGCCCGAACATGGCGAAGGCTGTCGGCATCGATCTCGGCACCACCAACTCGGTCGTCGCCTCGCTCGAGGCCGGCGAAGCGACCGTCATCCCCAACGCTGAAGGCGGTCGCACGACACCCTCAGTTGTCGCCTTCTCCAAGACAGGGGAAGTGCTGGTGGGGGAGGTGGCCAAGCGCCAGGCCATCACCAACCCTGACCGCACGGTCCGCTCGGTCAAGCGTCACATGGGCACCAACTGGACGATCGAGGTCGACGGCAAGAAGTACCGGCCCCAGGAGATCTCCGCCCGCATCCTGCAGAAGCTGAAGCGGGACGCCGAGTCCTACCTGGGCGACACCGTGACCCAGGCCGTCATCACCGTCCCCGCCTACTTCGACGACGCCCAGCGCCAGGCGACCAAGGAGGCGGGCCAGATCGCCGGTCTCGAGGTCCTGCGCATCATCAACGAGCCGACGGCGGCCGCTCTGGCCTA
>JALZEC010000194.1 GCA_030862235.1 Actinomycetota bacterium
CCGGTGGCCACCACCACACGGCCGTCCATCCGTCGGCCGGTGGCCGGGTCGAGCAGCTCGAACTGCAGGAGGCTCTTCTCCCGGGTCAGGGTCAGGGGGACCTCCAGCCGGTGCTCCCCCGCCGGAACCCGAGCGATCACCTGATCTTCGAACCGCACCAGCACCTCACCGCCTTCCGGAACCCGTAGGACGCCGTCGAGCCGAGCCGGGCGGGGCACCGGAGAGGAGACCTCCGCCGTGGCCAGCGCCTGCAGGTCCCGTCCGACCGGAAACACTCGTCGGTAGGCCTGACCGCCGCCCGACCAACGGAGGAAGGGAGGGTTCACCACCGCCCGCTGGACGTCGGACGTTCGCCCGCCAATCGCCTCCTCCAGTCGCTGTCGCAAGGGCCGGAGGTCGTACCAGGCGTAACGCCGCCAGGCGCTGTTGTCGCTCACCGGCAGGCCGATGAGCCGGTTCAGCTCGTCCTCGGTCTTCTTGGTGTTCGGGTCGAGCCCGTAGCGATCCACGACGAGGGCGGAGAAACCCCCGGCGGCGGCGGCGAGGACGGTCTCCGTGTGGCCCAGGCCGGCCCACCGCTCCCGCCACTGGTCTTTCCGTCCTCGGAGGCCGCCGTAGCCGTAGCGAAGCTTCCCCGTACCGAGGATGTGGAAGCGGAGGTCGTCGTACCCCGACGCGATTCCCGGGGGAGGTTCCTCGGGGAAACGAGTGACGGGAAGGTTGAACACCATGGCACCCGGCGGCAACGCCCGCTCCATCTCTCTGGTGAAAGACCGGTCCGCAGCGACTTCGGTGGCATAGCCCGTGCGGCCTGGCGTGGGGTCCCCCGGAATCTGATCCACCAGACCGACGAGCAGCACGGCGGCCAGGACGCCCGCCGTCACCCGCGGGCCGAACCGGGTACGGAAGACGGGAACCCGCAGAGCGAGGAACGTGAGCGAGAGGAGCCCGATGAAGATGGCGATCCTCGACCAGGTGCGAAGTTGCTCGCCGCCGAGCAGGGCGGCGGCGTAGCTCAAGCCCCCCTTGGTACCGACCAGGAGGGCGACGACGGTGAGGACGCCCAGATAGCCCGCAGCGAGGTCCCGCAGTCCGGTGCGGACCATGGACACCAGCGCGAACGCGAGGCAGAGGGCCAGACCGCTCGCCCCTACCGCGCCCAGCGCGATCGGTCCCTCGCCCGGCGACGGGACATCGCGAGCCCGAAGCCCGATTTCGGCCAAACGGCCGACCCGATGGTGAGGTGAAGGGAGCAGCAACAGGCTGGGTCGCAGCCCCAGGGCCTCGGCTTCCCACGCTGACCGCTGGGCCAGCTCCGGGTTGGTCCCCTCGCGCCACTGATAGAGGATGTTGGGGGCGAAGTTCGCCACCAGGACCACCCCGATCACACCGACAGCGCCCGCCGCCCGCACCAGAGAGGCCGGCCGGCGCGTGCGCAGCAGGTCGACGCCAGCCGCGGCCACGAGCAGGATCCCGAGCATGGCCGCGTAGTACACGCCGGTGCTGGCAACGACGAGCGCCAGTCCGATGACGAGAAGGCGCTCCAGTCCCGGTCGCCTCACGAGTCGTCCTCCGAGCACCCACTTGGTGAGGGGCAGCACGAGGGGGACCTCGAAGTACGACTGGAGGAAGGGGTGGAAGGGCGCGCGACCGAAGTGGTACGGGAGGAAGGCGAAGAGGATCGCCGCCACCACGGCGGGCCAGTGTTCGACCCCGACGGAACGCAGGCAAAGGTACGTGACCGACGCGATGAGCCCGAAGGCGAGGATCACGTAGAGGTTCAGCACGGCGATGGGATCGGACCAGACGAAGGTCATGGCCTTCAGGGCCAAGAGGTGCAGGTGGTTGTCTCCCAGCGGCAGGTCGAGCAGGTCCTGTCCGTGCGGGGCGCCAAGCACCGGCGTTGGCCGGTACCAGCCGCGCTCGTCGATCGTCTTGACGAGGCTGGCGTAGTAGAAGTTGTCCTCTCGTGCCAGTGGCGTCCTCAGGCGCTCACCGCTGGTGAACCCGAAGACGAGCGCGGCCAGGAGCGCACACAAGAGACCGAGACCCAGCGCCCAGACGAGCTTCTGGCCGAGCGGACCCGGGTCGGGACCATCACCGAAGGGGGGCGTTTGGAGCACGCTCTCGTTCTCCACGTTCCCCTTCAGCTGCCAACCGTCCGTCTCTACCCTCGGCCCCGAGTCGCGACTGACCCCGGTGGCGGTCGACTCGGTTGGCACGGACGTAGTCAAGCAAGCCGGAGCGGGCATTGCACCAATTGCCGCCGGTCCGTCCAGGCATCCACCCGGTGCGGCTGACCGATCTATGTAGGATCGGGTGACATGCTGGGTTCTGAGCTTGGCCGCTTTTCAGGAGCGCGCTGCCTCGTCACCGGGGGTCTCGGCTTCATCGGCTCCAACGTGGCCCTTGCCCTCCATCGATCAGGTGCAGCGGTCACGGTCGTGGATGCACTCGTCCCCCGACACGGAGGCAACCTTCGCAACCTGGCCGGAGAGCCGATCCACGTCGTGGTGGCCGACATCGCCGACCTCACGGCAGTGGCCGAAGTAGCGGCCAGCGCCCAGTTCGTGTTCAACCTGGCCGGGCAGATCAGCCACATCGACTCGATGGAGGACCCAGTCGCCGACGTGGACCTCAACGCCCGAAGCCACCTCGCCTTCCTCGAGCTGCTGAGGCGGGTGAACCCCGAGGTGCCGACCGTTTATGCATCGACCCGCCAGGTCTACGGACGGCCGCGCTACCTCCCCGTCGACGAAGACCACCCGATCAGTCCGGCAGACGTCAACGGCATCTCCAAGTTCGCAGCCGAACAGTTCCACCTGCTCTACGCCCAGACCTACGGGATGCGCACGTGCGCACTGCGGATCACCAACGTGTACGGCCCCAGGCAGCGCCTTCTCGGCGATCACCAGTCGTTCCTCGCGGTCTTCCTTCGGACGGCCCTGGAGAACCAGCCCATTCATGTATACGGAGACGGCTCCCAGGAGCGCGACATCCTCCACGTCGACGACGTTGTCGACGCCTTCTTGCTGGCGGCCCTCACCCCCGAGGCCTGGGGCGAGGTCTTCAACCTGAGCAACGAGGAAGCACTGACGGTGAGGGAAGCGGCCGAGACCATTGTCGGCACCGCCGGTTCCGGTTCTGTCGAGTTCACCCCGTGGCCGCCCGAGCGGGCGCGCATCGACATCGGGAGCTACCGTGGCGACGCGTCCAAGGCGAAGCGGGTGCTCGGCTGGACCCCTCGCATTCCCTTCCGCGACGGGATCCGTGACACAGTGGACTACTACAAGGCAAGGCTGGGGTGGTACGTCTAAAGGCTGAGGTGCGGGTTGATGCACGGACACCCGTACGCCTACCTGTGGTGGACCTCGCCCGGCGCTTGGAGGCGATGCAGCCCGAAGTCGACGACGCCGTGCGACGGGTGGTGGGCTCGGGACGGCTGCTCCTCGGAGACGAGGTGGCCGGGTTCGAGGCGGAGTTTGCCGCCTTCGCCGGGCGTCGGCACGCGGTAGCGGTGGCATCGGGCACCGATGCGCTGCGGCTGTCCCTCACGGTCATGGGGATTGGCGTCGGCGACGAGGTGATCGTCCCGGCATTCACCGCCGTGCCGACGGTGGCTGCCGTCTGCGCCACGGGGGCTACCCCCGTCCTCGCTGACGTCGATCCGGAAAGCGGCGGCCTCGATCCCCAGTCGGTCGCCGCGGCGGTGACCGACCGGACGGCCGCCGTCGTCCCGGTGCACCTCTACGGGCGGCCCGTCCCCATCCCCGACGTCGGCGTCCCGGTCGTCGACGATGCCGCCCAGGCCCACGGGGCGGTCCCTGCTTCGCCTACGAGAGCGACTGTATACAGCTTCTACCCGACCAAGAATCTGGGCGGGATCGGGGACGGCGGGGCCGTCGTCACCGACGACGCAGCGCTCGCCGACCACGTGCGCCTGCTGCGCAACCACGCCCGAGAAGGGGGCTACAACCACCGCTTCGTCGCCGGCAACAGCCGGATGTCCGAGGTGGAGGCGGCAGTCCTGCGGATCGGCCTGGCCCGGCTTCCGGGGCTCAACCAGCGGCGGCGGTGGATAGCCGCGCAGTACCGCCGGTCGGCCCCCGACCTGGGCTGGCACCCTGCCCACCCTCGTCACGTCCACCACCTGTGCGTCCTCCGTACCCCCGACCGCGAGAGCTTCCGCGCCCGCATGCCCTTCGATACCGATGTCCACTACCCGGTGGCGATCTCCCAGCAGCCGGCCTATCGGCGCTTCGCGCGCCGGCCGTGTCCGAACGCCGAGGCGTGGGCCGCTGAGTGCGTGACAATCCCTTGCTTCCCGGAGATGGCCGACGACGAGATCGAGATGGTGTGCCAGGCCCTCCGGTGAATCCGGCGGTGAAGGAGGTCTCGGCCTTCTTCCCCTGCTACAACGACGCTCCGACCATTGCGGCGCTCATCGAGAGCGTCTCGTCCACCCTCGAGCGACTGGGCGTCGAGTACGAGGTCATAGTCGTGGACGACGCCTCCACCGACCGCTCGCCCGAAGTCCTCGAGCAGCTGCAGGCCCGGATGCCGTGGTTGCGAGTGGTGCGCCATCCCTTCAACCGGGGGTACGGAGGAGCCCTCCTGTCCGGGTTCGCCAAGGCGCGACGCCAGTGGGTCTTCTACACCGACGGCGACGGCCAGTACGACCCGACGGAAGTGGAACTGCTGATCAAAGAGGCCACCGACGACGTCGACGTGGTCCAGGGCTACAAGGTGTCCCGGTCGGACCCGCTCAGCCGGAAGATCGTCGGTCGCCTCTACCATCGCGTGGCCAGTTGGATGTTCGCGCTCCAGCTGCGCGATGTGGACTGCGACTTCCGGTTGATCCGCAGAGATGTCCTCGAACAGGTCCAGCTCTTCCACACGAGCGGCGTGATCTGCGTCGAGATGGTACGGAAGCTCCACGACGTCGGCGCCCGCTTCGTCGAGGTCCCGGTAAGTCACCACCCGAGGCTCCACGGGACATCGCAGTTCTTCAACCCGCGGTCGATCGTTCGAGCGTTGGGCGGTTTGATGATGCTTCGGCTCGAGCTCACCCTCGAGCGTCACCGGGGCAAGTGGTGAGGAGTATCGGGACGTTGATCAGCCCGGGCGAGTGGCCACGGCGACCACCGACACTCCCGCGGGCAGGTTCCGGCGCGCGAGTAGCCGCCCTTCCACCTTGGTAAGCCCAGTGAAGAGGGGATCGAGCACGTGCCCCCGCTGGAGATCCGATCGGGCGGGCTGGTCCCTGCTCGGCCGGACGCGGTCAGCCATGCTCAGGAGGGCGGCGGGCACCAACAGATAGGCGTGGGCGTAGGTCGACCGCTGGACCGACAGCCCGGCTTCCTGCAAGAGGGACGCGAACTGCGGCCGCCGGTACCGCCGCCGCCCTGAGAACACGTCGTCGTGGGAGCGGCGAAGCGCCGGGAACGCTGGTTCCACGAAAAAGGCGACGCCACCTGGGCGCAGAACCCGGCACACCTCGCGCACGGCCCGGGCGTCGTCGTCGAGCATCATCAGGACGGTCACCGTCACGACGATGTCGAAGGACGCAGGAGCGAACGGCAGATCGAGGATCGTGGCTTGCACCGCTTCCCGGGCCGGCCAGCGCGTCTTGAGCAGGTGGAGGGCCTCGATGGCGATGTCCGCCCCGACCACTGAGCCGTAGGCCGAGAGCCACGCCGTGTTCCCGCCCGGCCCACATCCGGCATCGAGCACCCGGCGGTCAGGCTGCAACCAGGGGCCAAGCATCTGCGCCATCACCCGGCGCGTATGGCGATACCACCAATGCTCGTCCTCCGCCGCCGCGATCCTGGCGTGTTCCTCCCGCTGCATCGTGGGCGGTCAACCTACTGGAGGGCACAACTCGCAGTACCGTCCTCGAGGTATGGCCGTCTTGCTCGCCCTCGGCTCGGCGCTGCTCTATGCGCTGAAGTCCGTGCTCCAGCAGAAAGCGGCGGCCTCGGCCCCGCTCGAGCACTCGCTGCGGCCCGGCCTCCTCTTCCACCTCGCGGCGCGGCCGTTGTGGCTCGCCGGGACGGCGGCCGACGGGCTCGCCATCCTCCTCCACTTCCTGGCCCTGGGAGCGGGCTCGCTGGTGCTCGTCCAACCCTTGCTGGTCACCAGCCTGCTGTTCGCCCTCCCCCTCGGCGCCGTCCTGTTCCGTCACCCGGTCACCGCTCGACATTGGATCGGCGCAATCCAAGTCGTCGTGGGCCTCGCCGTCTTCCTGGTCGCCGCCTCGCCCGAGTCGGGGGATGCGTACGTCTCCGGGGCCCGATGGACGATCGTCGCCGCGGCGACCGCGAGTGTGCTCGCCGCGATCCTCCTGCTCGTCCCTCGACAACCCGGGCCGGCGAGAGCAGCGTGGTTGGCCGTCGCCGCAGGAGTGAGCTACGCCGTCATCAGCGCCCTCTTGAAGGCGACGGCCGAGACGTTGGACGAGGGGGTGGCCTCCGTTCTCACCAGCTGGGAGCCCTATGCCCTCGTGGCCTTTGGGGTGTTCGGTCTCCTCCTCGGCCAGAGCGCCTTCCAGGCAGGACCGTTGAACATCTCCTTGCCCCTGGTGCTCGGGATCGACCCGGTCGTGAGCATCGCCCTTGGCGTCGCGTTCGGCGAGCGACTCGCGACCGGCGGCCTGCTCCCTGCCCTCCAGCTCGCATCCCTGGCCGTCGTCGTCATCGGCACGGTCGCCCTGGCCAGGGCCGAGGTCGCGTCCTTCGCAGCGGCGACCGAGCCGGACCCCACGACGAGGGGCGTCACGCCGTGAAGGGCGGCGGTTGGATCGAGCGCTGGCCCGTCATCCGTCAGCTCCTGAGCGCTGATCGCCTCGGGCGCGGCGCGGCCGCCATGTCTCAGCGTTCGGCGTTGCTGCAGCCCCGAACGGAGGAGGCGGACCGCGTTGCCCGCTCCGTCTGTCCCTACTGCGCCGTCGGGTGCGGGCAACTCGTCTTCGTCAAGGACGAGCGGGTCAGCCAGATCGAGGGTGATCCGGACAGTCCCGTTTCACGAGGCCGGCTGTGTCCGAAGGGCGCCGCCAGCAAGAACCTTGTCACGAGTCCGCTTCGCCTGAAGCAGCTGCTCTACCGGCGACCCTACGGCACCGACTGGGAGCCCCTCGACCTCGATCGGGCGATGGACATAATCGCCGATCGGGTGATCGCGGCCCGGCGGGAGACCTGGCAGGACACCGACGAGCAGGGCCTCCGAGTCAGGCGGACAACGGGGGTTGCCAGCCTGGGCGGGGCCACCCTCGACAACGAGGAGAACTACCTCATCAAGAAGCTGTTCACCGCCTTGGGGGCCATCCAGATCGAGAACCAGGCGCGCATATGACACTCGGCCACTGTCCCCGGTCTGGGGACGTCGTTCGGAAGAGGCGGGGCGACCACCTTTCAGCAGGATCTGGCCAATGCCGACTGCATCATCATCCAAGGTTCGAACATGGCCGAGTGCCATCCGGTGGGGTTCCAGTGGGTGGTCGAGGCCAAGGCCCGCGGCGCCACCGTCATCCACGTCGATCCCCGCTACACCCGCACCAGCGCCCTCGCTGACATCCACGTTCCGCTCCGTCCCGGCACCGACATCGCCTTCCTCGGGGGGATCGTCAACTACATCCTCGACAACGGCCTCGACTTCCGTGAGTACGTCCTGGCCTATACCAACGCGCCGACGATCGTCGAGGAGGACTTCCGCGACACGGAGGACCTCGACGGCCTCTTCTCCGGCTTCGACCCCGCCACTCGCACGTACGACCCTTCGACGTGGCAGTACGAGGGCATGCAGGCCACACCGGCGGCCGGGCGAACGAGACAGGACGACGCCCGGGAGCAGGCCGCTTCCCACGAGCACGGGAGCCACGGCCCGACCATCGAAGGTGAGGGCCCGCGGCGGGACCCGACCCTGCAAGACCCTCGCTGCGTGTACCAGGTGCTCAAACGGCACTTCTCCCGGTACACACCGGAGATGGTCGAGCGGGTGTGCGGGACGCCCAAGGAACTGTTTCTCGAGGTATGCCAGGCGTGGACGCGCAACTCGGGACGCGAGCGCACCACTGCGCTCGTCTACTCGGTGGGGTGGACGCAGCACACCGTCGGGGTGCAGTACATCCGCACCGGCTCGATCATCCAGCTCCTGCTCGGCAACATCGGACGTCCCGGTGGAGGCATCCTCGCTCTGCGCGGCCACGCCAGCATCCAGGGCTCGACCGACATCCCCACGCTCTACAACCTGCTGCCCGGGTACCTCCCCATGCCGAAGGCGGCCGACCATCCCGATCTCGCCGCCTACCTGGACTCGGTCGTGGGCGGGCGCAGGGCGGGGTTCTGGGGCCGGGCCGACTGCTACATGGCGAGCCTGCTCAAGGCCTACTGGGGCGACGCCGCTCGCCTGGACAACGACTTCTGCTTCGACTACCTGCCGCGCATCACCGGCGACCACGGCACGTACCGGACCGTCCTCGACATGATCGCCGGGAAGGTCAAGGGCTACTTCCTCCTGGGCCAGAACCCGGCGATCGGGTCGGCCAACGGGAGGGCCCAACGCCTCGGCATGGCCAACCTCGACTGGCTCGTCGTGCGGGACCTGTTCGCCATCGAAAGCGCGACGTGGTGGAAGGACGGTCCCGAGGTCGAGACCGGCGAGATCGTGCCTACCGCGTGCCGGA
>JALZEC010000197.1 GCA_030862235.1 Actinomycetota bacterium
TCGACCTCCCCCACCCTTTCCGAACACGATGTCGAGCTCGCCGGTCGCCGTGACCGCGCCAGCCGTGAAGAAGACCCCGGCCGCGCTGAGCGAGAGCGCAACTGCCGCGCGCCCAGCGCGCGGCATCCTTCGTCCCCCCAACCTCTTTCCCCCTGCAACCCCCCCGGCCGCTTCGCCGGTAAGTGGCGAAAGGCTATAGACACGCCCCGTCGGATGTCCACTACCCGTGGCCGGGCGGACGCGTTAGGCGGGCGTCGACGGTCATCGTCTCCCCCACCCTGATGCACTCGACCAGACGCTCTTCGCGCCGGACGACACCGCCTGGCCACACCACCGATCGCACCAGCTCGCCCTCCACTCGGGCGCCCTTACCGACAACGCTCCGTCCCCCAGACGCCGTCAGATTGGCCGCGAGGTAGTCGGGCGGGGTGCCGCAGTCGAAGAACGGGCCCTGGTAGGGAACCAGCTCCAGCCGCCCGTCCGCCCACCGGTCCCGCCAGCACGTCTCGTATAGACCCGACGGGACCGGTTCGAGCGGCCGGATCGCTTCCCAGGGCATGAGGGCCGCGCCGCAGTACCGAAAAGGGCCGAAGTCAGACCTGTCCGGGTCGTGGAGGGCGAGCAGGCGCACTCGTTCCCCGTCCCAGTCGCGCAGGAGCAGCCCGAGATCGGCGCGGTGCCAGGCGTCGGCGTTGACGACGAGGGTCGGTCGCCCGCCGATCCACTCGCGAAGCTTGCCCAAAGCGCCGGCAGTGCCCAGCGGCTCCCGTTCTTCGATCGAGACGTGGACTGGTCGCCCGAGGCGAGCCAGATGCGCCTCCATGAGGGAGCGCCCGTGATGGACGTTGACCGCCACCGAGGAGGTCAGGGGCTCGACCCGCGCCAAGGCGTGATCGAGCAGCGGGACGTTGTCGACCGGGCAGAGCGCCTTCGGCCGGACATCGGTCAAGGGGCGGAGCCGCCGGCCGGCCCCCGCGGCCAACAGGACGGCGGCGACGCGGTCGGCCATCGTGTCATCCAGGATTTCGGAGGGGGAGGCCAGAACCTCCGATCACCCCAGGGAGGCAGGGGTGCGGCGCCCCCCGCGGAGGGCGCCGCCGCCTAACGGCCCTTGATCGCGTCCCGCGCCTTGTCGACCAGCGCCGTCGGAGCTCCGGCGATGACATTCCCCGGCGGCGTGCTCGGGGCGCGCGGGTGCGGGTGGGTAGGTGCCATGCTCTTCGCCTTCTCCAGCGCCTCTCCCATGGTAATGAGGGCTTCAGGAGCGATGGAGGACCGCAGCTTGGGCAGGATCTGGCCCTCCTCCTCCTGCACATGCTCACGCACGCTGGCAATCAGCTTCCTGAGAAGCTCAGGCGTCTGGGGGTCGTCCACGCCCCCCTTCTCGATCGACGCCAGCAGCTCCTTGGCCTCTTGGTGCTCGTCGAGTGAGTGGTCGGCTATGCCCTCGCCGCCATCCACCTTGTTCCGGATGGCGGGGTAGAGGACCTGCTCCTCGATGCCGGCGTGGATCGAGAGCTCACGGATCAGTTCGTCGAGCACCGCCTGATCGAGGGTCGGGCCTGTCTCGACGCGGGAGAAGAGCGCTTCGACGTGCCGGTGGTCCGAGACGATGACATCGACTGCATCACGCTGGGCCATGGATCTGCCTCCCTGATGTGGCGACCTGGCTCGCAGGCCGGAGACTCGGATCTGCCGAGCAACGGCCCCTGGTGTGCCGCCGTTCCTCGACACAACTCGGCTGGGCGTTCAACCGTCAACCTTGGTTTATTGCCAGATCGGCCCGGAGCAAACGGCGGAGTGGGCGGAAACCGAGGAAAACGGGCGCCGCGATCGCAAGGCTCCCCACGGTTTGCCCCCCGCTCAAGACTGAGGCAAGACTTCCGGCCGAATGTTCGGTCCTGCGGGGGATCGAGGCCCGGTCTGCGGACCGGGCCGCGGGCGGCCATGAGCGTGCGGCGCGGCTCCACACTGGTCGCGGCAGCCATCACCTTCCTCATCCTGACCGCCTGCTCCGAGGGAGGTCCCTCCGTCCTGGAGCCGCGGTCGGAGGCGGGCGAACGGGTCGAGCGGCTGTGGTGGTTGACCTGTTGGATATCCGTGATCGTGGTGCTCTTCGTCATCGCCTTCGTGCTGCGAGCTGTCCAGCGCGGCCGGCAGGCCCCGAAGGAGGGCGACGAGGCGGAGGACGTCGACAAGAGGCCGGTGCCGTGGGGTGAACGCTTCATCGTCGTCGCCGGCTTGGTCGTTTCCGGCGTCATCCTGGCCGCCACCTTCGTCTTCTCGCTCCGGGAGCTGAACGCCCTAGCGGAGCCTCCCAAGGAGCCGACGCTGAGCATCGACGTGATCGGTCGGAACTGGTGGTGGGAGGTCCGGTACCCGAACGGGGCGGTGACCGCCAATGAGATACACATTCCGGTCGGAGAGCCGGTGGAGATCAACCTGGCGACGGCGGATGTGATCCACAGCTTCTGGGTCCCGCAGCTCAACGTGAAGAAGGATCAGGTCCCAGGCATGGAGAACCGCCTCTGGCTCGTCGCCGACGAGCCGGGACGGTACCGGGGTCAGTGCACGGAGTTCTGCGGCCTCCAGCACGCTCGGATGGTCTTCTACGTCGACGCCGAGCCGCGCGCCCAGTTCGACCAGTGGTTGGCGCGGGAGGGGGCACCGGCCCGCAGCCCCGCCGGTGGGACGGCGAGCACGGGTCAGAACATCTTCCTCAACTCGTCGTGCGCCGGGTGTCATGCCGTAAGGGGGACCACCGCAGCCGGCGTCCTCGGCCCCGACCTCACCCACTTAGCGTCGAGGAGCACGATCGGCGCCGGACTGCTGCCGCTGCAGCGAGCCACCTTGTCCGATTTCGTGCTAAACGCGCAGCACACCAAGCCGGGAGCGAGCATGCCTCCCACCGAAATCTCTCCCGACGAGCTCTCTGCCCTTATCGACTACTTGATGGGCTTGGAGTAGGAGGCCCCCTGTGACCACCGTCATCGAGCCCGGGTGGAAGGACGAGCTCACCGAAGAGCTGGACGAGACCTGGCACGCCCCCCACGGGATCGGCGAGTGGATCTCCACCGTCGATCACAAGCGGATCGGGATGCGGTACTTCTACACGGGGATGGCGTTCTTCGTCATCGGGGGCATCCAGTCCCTGCTGATTCGGATGCAGCTGGCCGGTCCCGACCTCGAGCTGCTCAGCCCCGAGGCGTTCAACCAGCTCTTCTCGATGCACGGCATCACGATGATGTTCCTGTTCGCCATGCCCGTGCTGTCGGGGTTCGGCAACTACTTCGTCCCGATCATGGTCGGGGCCCGGGACATGGCCTTCCCACGCCTGAACGCCTTCGCGTACTGGGTCCTGCTGGGGGCCGGCATCTTCATGTACTCGTCGTTCTTGATAGGCCAGGCGCCGAACGCCGGGTGGTTCAACTACGTGCCCCTGGCGGGTGCCGAGTTCACGCCCGGGATCAACATCGACTACTACACCCTGGGGCTGATCTTCCTGGGGATCTCCTCCACCGGTGGGGCGATCAACTTCATCGTCACCATCCTGAAGCTGCGGGCCCCGGGCATGACGCTCAACCGGATCCCGATCTTCGTCTGGGGCGAGCTGGCCATGGCTCTCCAGATCGTCTTCGCCCTGCCCGCCCTGTCGCTTGGAGCCGTACTGCTCACCCTGGAGCGCAAGTTCGGGTTCCACTTCTTCGCCGCCGAGGGAGGCGGCGACCCGGTCCTCTGGCAGCACCTCTTCTGGATCTTCGGCCACCCTGAGGTCTACATCGTCGCCCTGCCCGGCTTCGGGATCGCCTCCGCCATCATCCCCACGTGGTGCCGACGGCCGATGGTGGGTTACACGTACATCGTCATCGGCGAGCTGGCGGTCGCCTTGGTGGGCTTCGGCGTCTGGGTCCACCACATGTTCACCGTCGGGCTCCCCAACATGACCAACAGCTTCATCTCCCTCGCCAGCTTCATGGTTGTCATACCGAGTGGCATCCAGGTGTTCGCCTGGCTGGCGACCCTCGTGTCCGGACGCCCGAAACTCCAGACACCCCTGCTCTTCGTCCTCGGGTTCATCGTCATCTTCGTCGTGGGCGGAGTGACCGGGGCCATGTTCGCCGCCGTCACTCTCGACCAGGCCCTGCACGACACCTACTTCGTGGTCGCCCACCTCCACTACGTGCTCGTGGGGAGTGCCGTGTTCCCGATATTCGGCGCCATCTACCACTGGGGGCCGAAGATGACCGGCCGCATCCTGAACGAGCGGCTCGGCAAGATCAGCTTCTGGCTGATGTTCATCGGCTTCAACCTGGCCTTCTTCCCCCAGCACATCCTCGGGCTGCTGGGCATGCCCCGCCGGGTCTACACCTACGAGGAGGGACTCGGTTGGGACATCCACAACCTGCTGTCCACCGTCGGCGCCTTCATGCTCGGCGTGGGCGTCCTGGTCACCTTCTACAACTGGTACCGCGCCAAGAAGAAGGGCCCGGTGGCGGGCAACGACCCCTGGGGGGGCGAGACCCTCGAGTGGTACACGTCCTCGCCACCGCCGGTCTACAACTTCGTCACCGTCCCCACCGTCCGCGCCCGGGAGCCGATGTGGGACCAGCCCGAGTTGGCCGGCGGTGCTCAGGCGCCTCCTGAGGGAGGGCGACCACTCACGGGAGGGCACACCACGTTGTGCACGAGCCTGCTCGACGCCCGACCACAGGCGATCGTCCACATGCCCCATGCCACGCCGTGGCCGTTCTGGTTCGCCGTGGCCCTGACGTTCCTCTTCTTCCTGTTGCTGCTCGAGTGGTGGTACCTGGCCGTCGTCGCCGTGGTCGTGTCGGCGATGACGATGATGGGCTGGTACTGGCCCCGCAACGAAACCCAGGAGACCTGAGATGGCGGGCGGCACGCACGAGCTGACCATCGCCGAAACGGGGATGCCCGGGGAGGTTCTCCCGGAGACTGGCACTGGAGCCAGGGCGTTTGGCTGGTGGGGGATGGTGTGGCTGATCGCCACGGAGGCGACCCTGTTCGCCATCCTCATCGCCAGCTACTTCTACATCCGCTTCCGGCACCCGGAGTGGCCTCTGGACCACATCGAGCCGCCGAAGCTGGAGCTTCCCCTGATCATGACGGTGATCCTGTGGTCCTCGAGCATCCCGGTCCACATCGCCGAGAAGGGGATCGAGAAGGGCAACCAGGGGCGCCTCAAGGGCGGCCTGGCCCTGGGATGGCTCCTCGGAGCCATCTTCCTGTTCATCACCCTCGTCCTCGAATGGCCCGAGACGCTGCACGAGTTCTCCCCACGGACCAACGCCTACGGCTCGCTGTTCTTCACCATCACCGGATTCCATATGAGCCACGTCGTCGTCGGGTTGTCGGTCAGCCTCTGGACCCAGTTCCGGGCCTGGCAAGGCGCGTTCGACGAGAGGAAGCACGTCAGCGTCCAGAACTTCGCCATGTATTGGCACTTCGTCGATGTCGTATGGCTGTTCGTCCTCCTGTCCGTCTACGTCTCCCCCCACCTGGGCCATCATGGGTAGCGAAGACCTCGACGAACAGGCCGAAGAGCTCGAAGAGGCCGGAAAGGCCATCTCGAGGGACGAGGGCCGGCGCTCCCTCAAGCTGTGGTTCGCCGTGCTCGGGAGCCCCATTGCCTGGACCGGCCACCTCGGCGTCAACTACTCGCTGGAGGAGTGGTTCGCCTGCTCGCGGTCGGCCCAACATCTAGGCGAGATTCTCGGCATTCGGGTGGACGTGGTGTCGATCATGATCAACACCGCCATGCTGGCGATCGCCGCGTTGTCGGGCCTGGTCGCCTACCGCTGCTGGAAGAAGCTCAAGGGCCAGGACGGCGAGCGCCAGGACGGCGAGGGCCAGGACGGCGAGGGTCAGAACGGCGAGGGCCAGGACGGCGACGACGACACCACGGACCGGGCCCGCTGGATGGCCTTCGCCGGCATGGTCGAGGGTGCACTGTTCACGGGGATCATCCTGCTCGGCTACCTCCCGAGCTTCATGATCGGGATCTGCGAGACAACCCCGTGACTCGTTCTGAGCTGCTCCGGACCTGGACGTTCGAGCCCGTCCTCGTGGTCGCGCTGGTTGTCACCACAATCCTGTATGCCCGAGGGACGGCACGGCTGCGCCAGCGGATCACCGGTACCGCTCGTCTGGGTCGGGCGCTCTCCTTCTACGGGGGACTTCTCGCCCTCGCCGCCGCCCTGATGTCCCCGATCGACGCCCTCTCAGCCGCGTTGTTCTCAGCCCACATGGTCCAGCACCTTCTGCTGATGGTGGTGGCCGCGCCGCTGCTCGTGCTCGCCCGGCCCATCGGCGCGTTGGTCGCCGGACTGCCGGAAGGCGGGCGGGACGCAGTCCGCGCGGTGCGATCGGAAGGGGTCCGCGGTGCGGCCCGGACCTTGACCCATCCCGTCGTTGTGTGGATCGTCGGCACCGTTGCCGTGTGGGCGTGGCACATGCCCTCGCTGTACGAAGCCGCCCTCGCCAATGACGCCCTCCACGTGGCCGAGCACGCCAGCTTTCTCGGTGCCGCCGTGCTCTTCTGGAGCGTCGTGCTCGGCAGCGGCACGCGGCGTGGGCCGGCAGCCCGACCCATCGCCGCCCTGTTGGTCTTCGCCAACGGTGTCCAGGGCACGGCGCTGGGAGCGGTGCTCCTGTTCGCCTCGACGGCGCTCTACCCGGTCCACGCCGCCGGCGCGCGTGTCTGGGGAACAACCCCCCTCGAGGACCAGCAGCTGGCGGGAGCCCTCATGTGGGGACCTCCTGCGTTCGTATACCTGGTGACCCTGGGATGGCTCCTCGTACGCTGGTTCGCCGAGATGGAGCCCGCCTCGCCTGACCGACTCCTGGTGGCCACCGGGGAGCGTCCGTGAAGCGATTCCTGGCCACCTTTGCCCTGGTGCTCGTCGGCTCCTTTGTCGCCGGTTGCGGCTACTTCCAAGGAGAGCCAGACCCGTACCGCACGCCCGCCTACTACGGGCCTCCCGACCAGGCGGTGGGGGCGACCCCCGTTGATCCCGGGAAGCACTTGTACCTGCGGGACTGCGCCTACTGCCACGGGAACGACGGCAAGGGGACCGGTCGGGGCCCGGACATCACGGCAGGCACGAACGGCGCCGCCCTCACCGACTTCGTGCTCAGGACGGGACGGATGCCGATCGAGGCCCCCGCCGACCAGATGAGACCTGGCGAGGCCGTATACGACGAGGGTCAGATCGCCGCCATCGTCTCGTACGTCACCCGGGAGTTCCGCCCGCCCGGTCCGGACATCCCCCACTTCGACGCTGAGCACGGAGATTTGGCCGAGGGCCAGGAGGTGTACCAGGAGCACTGCGCGGCGTGCCACGCAACAACCGGCATCGGAGGCGCGCTGCTGATCCATCCCAGCGAGGACAACCCCCGTAAGACGAGAGGCATCGTCATCCCCGACTTCAAGCACTCCGACGCGCGAGCGGTGGCCGAGGCGGTCCGCGCCGGGCCGGGCAGCATGCCTGTCTTCGGGGAACGAGCCATCAGCGAAGAGGAGCTCAGTTCCCTGGTGGCGTACATGGAGTACCTCAAGGACCCGTCAGACGAAGGCGGCGCCCCCATCGGCCGCGTCGGCCCGGTCATGGAGGGCGCGGTGGGATGGCTCGTCGGGCTCGGCGCCTTGATGCTGTTCATCCGGTGGATCGGTACGAAGGCAGGGGAGTAGCGTGAAGACGACAACGGATCGGGAGGGCACGGGATCGATCCTCGCCGCCCTCGGCGTGGCGATCCTGTCCGCCGTCGGCGTGACCGTGGTCTACGCCCTGGGTGGGCAGCCGCAGCTGGAGGGTGCGCTGCTGGGTCTCGCCCTCGGGGGCCTCGCCCTCGGGCTCATCCTGTTCGCTCGGCGGAGCCTGCCGCACGGGCACTTCGTCCAGGTCCGCGACGAGCTGCCCGGGACCGAGGCGGAGCGGGAGGGCGTGGCGTTTGCCTTCGCCTCGGGAGCCGAGCCCATGGAGCGGAGGAGCCTGATCGTCAAGCTCTTCGGCGTGGCCGTGGCCGCCCTGGGACTGGCCGCCCTCTTCCCGATCCGCTCGCTGGGCACGCGCCCGGGAAAGACGCTGTCGAAGACCGACTGGAAGCGCGGAACCCGCGTGGTGACCCGGGACGGAGAGCCGGTACGACTCGATGAGGTGGACGTCGACACCGTGTTGACCGTGTTCCCCGAGGACCACCCCGAGGCGGCCGACGCGCAGACAGTGCTCATCCGCCTCCCGTCCAACGTGCGGGTTCCGGGACCCAGCGACTGGTCGGTGGAGGGAGTCGTCGCCTTCTCCAAGATCTGCACTCACGCCGGATGTCCCGTGGGTCTCTACCAGGCGCAGACCCAGGAGCTCTTCTGCCCGTGCCACCAGTCGACGTTCTCGGTCCCGCAGGGCTGCAAACCGACCTTCGGGCCCGCCACCCGGCGTCTCCCTCAGCTGCCTATCGGCGTGAACCCGGAGGGTTACGTCGTCGCAATGGGGGACTTCCCAGAACCCGTCGGTCCCGGCTACTGGAGCAGACCCCGTGCTTAAGCGACTCTCTCACTGGATCGACGACCGGCTCTCCGCTGCCAACTTCACCAGTCACGCGCTCAACAAGGTCTTTCCCGACCACTGGTCGTTCATGCTGGGCGAGGTTGCGCTCTACTCGTTCGTCGTCCTCCTCGTCACGGGGGTCTTCCTGACCTTCTTCTTCGACCCGAGCCTGGCCCACACGACCTACGAGGGGAGGTACAAGCCGCTGCACGGCGCGGAGATGTCCGAGGCCTTCCGGTCGACAGTGGAGCTCAGCTTCGACATTCGCGCCGGACTGGTTATGCGCCAGACCCACCACTGGGCTGCCATCGTCTTCATCGCCTCCCTCGTCATCCACATGCTCCGCGTGTTCTTCACCGGCGCCTTCCGCCGCCCCCGGGAGCTGAACTGGATCATCGGCGTGACGCTGTTCATCCTCGCCTTCTTCAACGGCTTCACCGGCTACTCGCTCCCCGACGACCTCCTGTCCGGAACCGGCCTGCGGATCGCCTACTCCATCGCCCTCTCAGTCCCCGTCGTCGGGACGTGGCTGGCGTTCCTGGTGTTCGGGGGAGAGTTCCCGGCGCACGAGATCATCCCCCGACTGTTCGTGACCCACGTGATGATCGTCCCCGGCCTCATCCTTGGCCTCCTGGGTGCGCATCTGGCCATCATCTGGCGGCAGAAGCACACGGATTTCCCGGGACCGGGACGCACCGAGACCAACGTCGTGGGGAGCAGGCTGTGGCCGACCTACGCGGTCAACTCGACAGGTCTGTTTTTCGCCGTGTTCGCGGTGTTGCTCGCCATGGGCGGGCTCTTGCAGATCAACCCCGTCTGGATCTACGGCCCGTTCCATCCCGACCAGGTGCCGTCGCCGGCACAGCCCGACTGGTGGCTCGGGTGGACCGAGGGGGCCCTCCGGATCTTGCCGCCATGGGAGATTCGAGCGTTCGACTACGAGATCCCGAACCCCTTCTTCCCCGGCGTGCTGCTACCGGGCCTCACGTTCGGGCTCCTCTACCTCTGGCCGTTCCTCGAGGCCCGCATCACCAAGGACCGCGAGCCGCACCACCTGCTCGATCGGGCCCGCGATCGTCCCGTCCGTACCGCCCTGGGGATGACGACCCTCACCTTCTACGTGGTCCTGCAGGTCGCCGCCAGCAACGACTTGCTCGCCCACGAGCTGGGCGTCTCCGTGGCGGTCATCACGCGGGTCTTCCAGGTGCTGGTGCTCGTCCTGCCGCCGCTGTTCGGCTACCTCACCTACCGCCTGATGAAGGCGCTCCAGGTCAGCCGGGAAGAACGGTTCGCCACCGTCCCAGTCGAGGCGGTCATGCACCCGAAGCGGTACGAGGCCGTGTCTGGCGACGGGGAGAGGGCCGAGAGTGAAGAACCAGCAGCCACCTGAGGACAGCGGGGCGGTGCTGCGGGTCGAAGAGATCGAGGACGGCCGCTGGAGCTGGTCTTACACCGACCCCGCGGCCGAGATGACACTGCACAGCAACGAGACCTACTCCAGCCGGGACCTGGCCATGGACTGGGCCCGTCGCGCCTACCCGGACGTGCCCTTCGCCGACGAGCAGGACTGACGCCTCCCGCGAGCGGCCTTGGCGCGTCGCTGGGCGGTACCGTTTCCTCATGGGCTTTCTCGATCGAGCGAAGAAGCTGGCCGAGCAGGCGCTGGAGAAGGCCGAGGGAACGCTGGCCGAGGCACGGTCGAAGGCCGAGCAGACACGCGCCGGGTCGCCCTCCTCCCCTCCCCCGTCTGCCGATCTGCGGATGGGCACGCCGTACGTTCCCGGGATGCTCGGACGTCCGGGGTGGCGCGAGCGTGGACTTCCTGACCCGGCGGCAGTGCTCCCGATCGGCGAGCGCGACCGCTTCGGCGTCCCACACAGCACCAAGAGCCAGATCGTCGCCGAGCCGTTCGGCGTCGGGAGGAGATGGACGGCCGGTGCGCGGTCAGTCGGGCTCTTCTACCGGCTCGACCCGGACCATCGGGCGTGGTCACCTCCTCCCCAGACGTCCCCGTACCCGGCCGGTGGCGGTGCCTCCGAGGTGACGCTCGGCGACGGCCGTTCCCTGATCTTCCTCGGGACGGACGACCGTTCGGTCGTGCTCGAGCTCTCCGGCTTGGACGCTGAGGCCGCCGCATCTCTCACGCGAACCGTCGCCGAGCAGCTGTCCGCCTAGGCGGAGGTCCGCTCCAGTCCCGTCCGCCGGACGACCTCGCCTTCGAACGCCGCCGGATGCTGGCGCATGGTCCAGTACGCGGACACCAGCGGGTAGTGGCCGGCAGCGACCAAGGCGGTGTAC
>JALZEC010000273.1 GCA_030862235.1 Actinomycetota bacterium
TTCCGAGCCAGCGCCGATCAGACGGTGTTCTTCGACGTCCTCGGGGAGTGTGGGTCGCCCTGGCTGCATTGGACCCTCGAATCCACGGACGGACATTCCGTGTTCGCCAACGAGACGCTGTCGGCCGGTGGACTCTGCCATGACTTCGGCCCGTTGCGCCTTCCCTCGACCGGGGATTACGAGCTACGGGTGTTCGGTGACGGCGACGCGACCGGCACCTACCGGTTCCGGCTGACGGCCTCGTAAGGGTCCTCCGCCAGCCGCGGCGGCACCACAGACGCAGCGGTTCGATCGCACCTACTTCCGGGCCGGGTCGAACAAGCGCATCGAGGGGACACCGCGTAGTCACCAGGGACACGGGAGCGGGCCCCGGTCAGTCGAGCGGGAAGGGCGCCTGCCACCACCACGGGTCGTCGTCCACTCGCACCTCGCTCACCCACTTGACCCACCAGAACCCCCGCCGGTTGGGTGCGACCAGACGGGCCGGGAAGCCGTGTCCGGGGGACAACGGTTCGCCGCCGACCTGGGTCGCGAGGAGCAAGCGACCGGCATCTTGGCGAGGAAAGCGGCGGCGGTAGCCGGTGACCGAGCGCACCTCGATGCTTCGCCCCTCCGGGACGCCGGAGAGGGACAGCAGGCGATCGACCCGAACGCCGCGCCATCGTTGGTCGGCATACCAACCGCCGGTGCAGTCCAGCGTGGCCGTCACCTCCGCGTCGACCAGGTCGGCCAGCTCCGAGTATGACCACTCCCGGTCGCCCACCCGGAGCCGCCACTCCCCGGTGTCGACGGTGGGCACGGGGTCGAATAGCCACTGGGTGACGGGCATGGCCGAGGGCTCGAACGAACCCCGCTCCAGGGAGCGCGTGGTGGCTCGGCCCGGGTGGGGAAGGGCGACCGTCGCCGCGGCCGAGCCGCCGGCCAGCGCCGCCCCCCGGAGAAGCACTCGGCGTCCGAAGTCGGTTGGCCGGGGCCGTACCGGACGGGAGAAGAAGTGCCAGAGGCCCAGTGGGAGGGCGGCCAGGGCGGCACCGACGTGCACCTGCATCACGAGCACCGGTCCCATGTCCCGCACACCGGCACGGTGCACGAAACCGGTGACCAGGGTGAGCACGACAAGGAAGGCCAGGACGAGTGCCGGGATCCCGGGCGCCAACCCCCGGCGGCGGATCCCCCGCCGGCTCACGGTCGCCTTCCACGGGGCCAAGGCAACGATGCCGATCCCCACCGCTCCATGCACGATGGTCGGCCACCGGCCCCAACCCGACCCGACGGCCCACATCAGGAGCCCACTGACGAAGGCGACGGCTAGGAGCCCGAGCAAGGCCAGATTGGTCCGCCGGCCGGACATGCACCCATCACACCACCTCGGCGACGCCGGTGGTGGCCGCGCTGGGAACTAGAGCGCGCCGGTGAGCAGGAGGATGAGCAAGATGATGAGGAGCACCCCGCCGAGGCCGATGCCGCCAGTGCGGTACCGGCCCCCGCCGTAGCCGAAGCCCCCGACGAGGACGAGCACGATCAAGATGATCAGTAGAAGGGTCAGCACGCTTGGCTTTGTTCCCTGCGACGGTGTGAGCAAACGGCATCGCCTCTCGGCGCGGGCCTGGCCCGGCTGCCGCCTGTGGCCACCATCCCCGTCAGGTCACGCCGGGCCATCGGGCGGATCAGGGAAGGGCGCCCTTGCCGGCCTGGTAGACCCGCCGTAGTGAGCGGGAGACGCGGGACTCGCTGTCGCGGTCCCAGCGCACGTCGGCACCCGTCGCCAGAGCCAGCTGGCGGTCGGTGGCCACGACGGCGAAGAGCCGGCGGTGCGCGGGACACACCGGGACGGCCCGCACCCACGGCCGGGGCAGCTCGGCCCAGAGGGACGGCACGCCCGCCACGACGGTGGCCGGCGCAGTGCAGTAAGAGCACCAGCCGTTGAACGTGATCACCCGCACGCGCTGGCGTTCGGCCCGCAGGAAGCTCCGGTGGCGGACGACGAGGCCCTCTAGCTCCACCTCGAGCACGGCGGTGGACACGACGCTCAACGGCACCGCGTCGGGGGCAGCCAGGGCGTAGAACCCGCACAAGCACGCCGGGTCGAGACGGCGGTGGCCCCGCGGGCACTGGAACACGTCGTCCGGGCGGTAGGGCAGGTTCGACCGCACGGTCCCGGCGAACCGCACCTCCGGGCTGTCCGCCCGGAGCAGGACCTGGGCCCGCTTCCAGGCGAGCAGAGGCTCGTCCCGCCTCGACTGCGGCGGGCCCTGGGTCAAGCTTGGACTGGCAACGGCCGGGAGGGCAGCTCGGGTGCCGGCTGCTCCTCCCGCTCCGAAACGACTTCGGGTACGTCGGCGATCGTGAGCGACTTGACCTCGATCACCTCGACAATGGTGTCTCTGCGCACGCTTCCAATCGTACCGCCCACCCGGCCAAAACGGCCGCGTCAGTCACCCAGCCAGAGGTCCACCAGGTCCATCTCCTTCTCCTCGGGACGCGGAGGGCGGCGGGCGAATCCGGCGGCGTCGAAGACCTTCGCCAGCGCCGGCTGGGCCCGCTCATCCCGGAAGCGCTCCCAGTCCTCCTTCGTCTCCCACACTCCGATGTGGCGGAGGCCTCCCTCCCGCTTGAGGACCAGGTGGGCGATGAGCCCCTTGGCCGGCTCGTCACCGATCTCGTCCCGCAC
>JALZEC010000206.1 GCA_030862235.1 Actinomycetota bacterium
CCGTCGAGCTGTCCGAGAGGACGTTGGCGGCGAGGGCCACGTTGATGGGGATTGCCAGGTTGGCGTTGACGAGAGACATCGCGGCCCGGTCGGGGAGCGGCTCTCCAGCCAGCGCTTCGAGCTCCTCACGGGTAAGGGTGCGGTACTCCTGATTCGCCATCGTCTTCCCCCTCAAATCCCCTGAGTGATCGGTGCGTCCTGGTGGGCGATGGCGATCGCCGTCGAGTCGTCCGACAGCACATTCAGTGCGGCCGCCAGGTTCACGGGTGCAGCAACGTTGGCGTTGATCAGCGACATGGCCGCCCGATCGGGAAGCGGCTCGCCCGCCAGCTGCTCAAGCTCCTCACGCGTTAGCTTCTTGAATTCCTGGTTGCCCATTCGTTCGTTTCTCCTTGCTTGATCCTGCACCTCGCCGCCGATCCCGCCTGGGGCGAGGAACGCCGCCCGATGCAGGCGGCTGACGAAAGGATTCCCGGTCACCGAGGGTGAGAAACCACGGTTTGGCCACGGCGCCCCAGAGGTACGAACCCAGGGGTCGGCTCGACCGGCGGCCGCCGCGCCCAGGCGATCAAGGGAAACAGCTACACACTGCATGGCTCTAGAGCGGCCCACTTCTTCTCAGCCAGCGATGGCGCCGCGCCCGGGGGGGACCGCGGTGCAGGTGCCCGAGCGCCCGCCGGTACTGGGTGAGGGCGTTGAGCTGATCGGCGAGTACGAGGGGTCGGGGTTTCGCGAGCCACCGTCGCTCGTGCGCCGGATGGATGGCCAAGTGATCCAGCTTCCGGACCTGCTCTACAAGCTCGCGGCCAAGGCCGACGGCCATCGCAGCTACGACGAGATCGCCCGGGAGCTCACGGAGGAGATTCAGCGGGGCGTCGACGGCGACAGCGTGCGCTTCCTCGCCGAGGAGAAGCTCCGCCCCCTGGGCATACTGGCCGCCGCCGACGGCACCACGCCGCCGTTGGAGAAGGCCGACCCGTTCCTCGGGTTCAAGTTCCGGGTTGCCTTCATCCCCGAGTCGGTTTCCAACGCGTTGGGATCGCTGTTCCGGCCCGTGTTTCTGCCCCTTGTCGTGCTGACCGTCTTGGGCGCGTTCGTCGCCGTGGATCTCTGGCTCTTCGGCACCCACGGCGTCGCCCAGTCCATGCGCGAGACCATGTACGCGCCAGCCCTCTTCCTGCCCCTCTTCGCCGCCATCGCCCTCTCCGCCGGGTTCCACGAGATCGGACACGCGGCCGGCTGCCGGTACGGGGGCGGGCGACCGGGGAAGATGGGCTGCGGGCTGTACCTGGCGTGGCCCGCCTTCTACACGGACGTCACCGACGCCTATCGGCTCGGCCGGCGGGCGCGGCTGCGCACTGATCTAGGCGGCGTCTACTTCAACGTGCTCGTGGTGTTGGCCACCGTCGGTGCCTACGCCCTCACGGGCTTTGAGCCCCTGCTGCTCCTCGCCGTGATCCAGCACTTCGAGATCGCTCACCAGCTACTCCCCATCGTGCGCCTCGACGGCTACTACATCGTGGCCGACGCCACCGGGGTGCCCGATCTCTTCGCTCGCATCGGGCCCATCCTCAAGAGCATGGTCCCCCGGAAGGAGGCAGACCAACGGGTGACCGTGCTGAAGCCCTGGGTGCGGGTAGCCGTCACCGCCTGGGTTCTGGTGGTGGTGCCCCTGCTCCTCTTCCAGCTGTTCATTCTGCTCCTGCACCTGCCGCGGATCCTCGGAACGGCGTGGGACTCGGCGGCCAAGAGCTGGGACGCCGTTCAGGAGGGGTTCGGGTCGGGGAACACCTGGGGGGGGATTGCCGCTGCCGTCCAGCTGCTGATCCTGGCCGTCCCCACCGTCGGGATCGTGCTCGTGCTGGCGCGCACCGCTCATCGGGGAGGCCGGTGGGTGTGGCGGCGCACCGAGGGACGGCCGGGACGGCGGACACTCGCCCTCGGAACCGTGGCCATCCTGGGCGGCATGTTGGCGTACTCGTGGATCTCCCCCAAGAACTACACGCCCATCCGCCCGGGGGAGCGAGGGACCCTCGTCGAGGGCGTCCGTGCCGTTCGTAACCTGCCCGACCTCCCGAGCCAGTCGCCGCCACGACCGACCGGGACGACCGCAACCACCACCACGACGTCGACACCAGAAAGTCCGACATCGGTGCCCCCCGCCACAACCTCCCTGACACCCACCACCGTTCGATCCGGTGGTATCACGGAGGTGCCGGC
>JALZEC010000274.1 GCA_030862235.1 Actinomycetota bacterium
CTGCTTTTCGCCCCGCCTGCCGGAGAACCTGAGCCGGCTCGCCTTCGCCTTGGCGGTTCGGGGAGGTCGCCTACGGGTGGAGGTGGATGCGCGGCGGGCGTCCTACTCCCGGCTCGAGGGCGAGGAGATCGTCCTCGCCCATCACGGCGAGAGGCTGGCGGTCTCGAGTGGAGAGACGGTCGTGCGTCCGATTCCCTCAGTTCGTCCGCGGCCGCGTCCCTCTCAGCCGAAGGGGCGAGAGCCGGGCGCGAGAGCCCGCACCACCTGACCTGGGCGACGACTGCGGCTCGACGGGGCGGCCACGCAAGGGCGACGCGTGGACTGGAGCCTGTAACGCCGGGGCTGGTCGGAGGACGAACGAGCATGCTCAAGCGAATCAAGCCGTTCATCGGTCGGATCGCCCTCCTGGCCCTCGGTCTCGGGGCGGCTGCCCTCTCTGTCACCATCGATCCCGCCTCCGCCGTCTCCGGGCACGTCGTGGGGAAGTTCAAGACGGACGTCGTGTTCGGCTCGGACTGTCAGGAGGCGTCGTCGCAGATCTGCGCCATCGGGTCCACGACCGGGAACCTCAAGGGTGCCTTCACCTTCGGTGTGACCGAGTTCACGGCCACCAACGACACACCACTGACATCGGTTTTCCGCTTCTCGGGAGACGCCACCGTCGAGACGCCGGGCGGGACGCTGACCTGTAAGAACGCGGCCGCTCTCCAGACCAACGCCGACCAGGCCTTCGTCAGCCTGTGCGTGGTCACGGGGGGCACGGGGGAGTGGGCCGGCGCCAGCGGCTACCTCCAGGTCCGGGGCACGTTCGACTTCACCGGCGCGGCGACCGGGGAGTACGTCGGCAACATCGAGCAGCCCTGAGCTCCTGTGCACCGGCGTGGCCCGTAACAGACTCTCGCGCCCGGCGACGGAAGACCAGACGCGTCGCTGACGAGGAAAGGGAGGACGAGGACGATGCTCACGGAGAAGCAGGAATCCCTTTGTCGGGAGAGTGCCTGGGACTTCTCCGACCTGAAGGCGCTGTTCATCAGCTGCACGCTCAAGCGCTCGCCCGAGGTCTCCCACACCGAGGGCCTGGCCCGGATCTCGATGGAGATCATGCGCAAGAACGAGGTGACCGTTGATCTCATTCGGGCCGTCGACCACGACATCCCCGCGGGCGTGTACCCCGACATGACCGAGCACGGCTTCGAGCGCGACGAGTGGCCGGTCATCTTCGAGCAGGTGAAGGCGGCGGACATCCTCGTCCTGTGCAGCCCCATCTGGTTGGGCGAGAAGTCATCGGTCTGCACGAAGATCATCGAGCGCCTGTACGGGAATTCGCACCTGCTCAACGAAGCCGGCCAGTACGCCTACTACGGCCGGGTGGGTGGCTGCCTCATCACCGGGAACGAGGACGGGGTCAAGCACTGCGCCATGAACATCCTCTACTCGCTCCAGCACCTCGGCTATCTCATCCCGCCGCAGGCGGATGCAGGATGGATTGGGGAAGCCGGGCCGGGCCCCTCGTACCTCGACCCCGGTTCGGGCGGGCCGGAGAACGACTTCACCAACCGCAACACCACCTTCATGACCTGGAACCTCCTCCACCTGGCGCGCATGCTCCGTGACACGGGCGGCATTCCTGCCCACGGCAACCAGCGGTCCGAGTGGGACGCCGGCTGCCGCTTCGACTACCCGAACCCCGAGCATCGCTAGGCCTCTCGGACTGCTCCGGGAACGCGCTGTACGGCCCTCCTGTGAGCCGGCCGTCAGCCAGAAGTCCTTTAAGTAGCCCCTTACCTGCGCCGACACTCCCCAGGACAGTGGCGGTCTCCGCCGATCCGAGGGCAAAAGTAGGGGGTCGAACGTGTTCGGCAAGTCGAAGCGCACCGTTGCACTACTGGCAGGAGCAGCCGGACTCAATCTCCTGCTGGGCGTGGCCGTGGCCAGTGGCGTCGTTCCCCAGGTCAACTCTGTCTCAGTCGCGTCGAAGGACGCAGCGCAAGAGGTCGGCCACGCGCTCCCGCCGCTCGACGTTCAGCCGGATGCGGCCGCCGTCGAAGCGGTCTTCGAGGCACCGCCGGAAACTGCTCCGCCCACCAGCCTCCCGGCCACGACGGCGCCGACGACGAGCGTCTCGGCGAAGGCTGCGGTGCAGACGCCGGCCTCGACCCCCACTCCCGAGCCGGCACCGACATCAGCCGCCGAGCCTCCTCCCGCGCCGGCGGCGAGCACCGCCGTTCCCCGGCTCAACCCGGCCAGCTTCCAGGTGTTCCAGGCCATCCAGCACCTTTCCCTCC
>JALZEC010000276.1 GCA_030862235.1 Actinomycetota bacterium
CGGTACCCGGCGTGGTCAGAGGCGACGGCGACCTTCACCGGGCGGCCCAGGCCACGAGGGCGGCGGTGATGGCGAAGGCGACGGCGAGGAATAGGTCGTCCGACGAGCGGCGCGGTCGGGGGCGCAACGGGTTGAAGCCCACGACGCGAGTATCGCCGTTCCGCCTGCCCGGCGTCGATCCAGTATCCCGACGAGACTCAGCATCGCGTGGAGCGGCCGGGCCAACCAGGAGGTGCCGCTATTCCTCGGGCGCTGCGCGACGTCAATGTGACTCGAGCTAGGGCCAACGTGAAGAGTTGCGATACGGCCCGTCCGCTAGAGCGGTCGCCGCCCGGCCGCGGGCGACCGCCCGGTAACGGCACCGTTGCGGCGCGAGGTAATGCAGTTTGCCCCAGCGGAGCGAGCCGCCCGCAACGGCCTTCGGGGGCGAGGGTGTTTGCCGGCGGGCACGAGAACTGACCCTTGGGCGCCGCTGTTGGCGGATCCCAACGTGCACGCCACCACCCAGAGACTTGGCAAATCGTGCTCCGGCTGAATAGCGCGTGTTACGCCGGAACGATCACCGGCCGGGAGGACATTCGGGAGCGGATGATTCCCCAAACCACGGCCATGGCCAGGCCGGCGCCCATGGCGACGCCTGCGAGAAGGAAGAGCCACTGGCTATCGTCGCCCGACGATGACCCTTCGACGGCGGCGCTGGACGGGCTGAGCTGGAGCGAGGCCGTGTACACGTCCTCCGAGTGGGTATTTGGCCTCCCGTTCCTGGTGTCCTGCCAGGCGAAGTACACGGCGTCGTTCGTGGACGTGACACCCACGTTGATGCTGCTCATGATGGCGCCGCCATACACTCCGATGGACCGGTCGATGCTGCGGTCGGTGATGCGGATGTTCTTGGTGAAGGTAGTGCCCCTGTCGCTCGAGGAGGCGTAGTAGACGTCCTGCAGTCCGGCGTTCCCCGCCGCCCGGGGCGTGTGCCGGAAGTCGTACCAGGCGACGTCGACACGTCCATTGGGGGCGACCGAGATGCCGGGGGACTCGTGGTTGACCCCGGTGCCCGGATCGTCGTTCACGACCTTTCGCTCGCCCCACGTCTTCCCCCCGTCGAGCGAGGCCTTGAAGAAGATGTCCACCCGATCCTTGCCCTCCCGGTTGAGCTGGAAGTTCATGGGGTCGGGGAACCCATGCCAGGCGGCATAGATGGCGTCGGAGTTGGGGTCGGCGACGATGACCGGCGGCCGGTAGACGCGCTGGTTGCCCGGGTCGAGCACCTGGCGGGTCCAGGACTTCCCGTGATCTGTCGACCGCACGTGGTACAGGGCGGTGGGCTGGGCGCGGCCGTTGGGCCGAGCCTGGCTGGGGTCGGCCGGGGTGGTGCCGGCGCCGCGAGACCAGTAGGTGGCGTGGACGACACCCCTTCGGTCCACAGTGATCCAGGGATAGTCGGCTCCGGTCCCGCCGTTGATCTCGACGGGAGCGGCGAACGTCTTCCCGCCGTCGGCCGAGGCGGCCACCATCGTTTTGATCGGGTCCTTCTCGTTGCTCCAGTCGCCCACCGCGAAGCCCACGTACACAAACCGTGCATCGCCCGGGTCCACCGCTCCGGACGGGGCGTCGACATAGGCCGTCTGGGTGTTGCCCTCCTTGCCGGCGTGGACGAGCGTCGTGGTGAAGGAACGGCCGCCATCAGTGGAACGGGCGAGGTAGGCGTTACGAGGAATGTCCTCCCGCACGTCGGTCGTCGAAACCGGGCGACTGGAATCCAGCAGCTTGGCCGGGTCGTTGGCAGTGAAGGCGACGTAGAGCACCCCGTTGCCGTCGAAGAAGGGCATGGCCGCCGGGCCGTACTCGGCCCCGATGGAGCAGTCGGTGAAGGGCTTGACCATGAAACCACCGCCGCTGAACCAGCTGCGCCCGTTGTCGGCGGAGAGGTGCACCACGCACTCGCGGCTTCCCCGTCCGTCGACCTCGGCGATCACCAGTTCGCCGTTCCTGGGGTTCCGGGCGATGAGCGGCAGCATGTGGGCCCTGACCGGGTTGGGGTTGCCGGTGACCTGGACCGCACCGGTGACCACCGGTTGCACGGAATCCTGGGCCGCCGGCGCCCAAGTGGCCCCGGCCACGAGCGCGGCCGGGACAACGAGCACGGCCAGGGCGCGCACAAACAGCAAGCGTGGCATGGTCCCCTCCCCCTTGTTCTTCAGCCGGACCCGCTCTGGGTCAGTCGCGCCTGACCGGAGCCGGGACGGGCGCCGCGCTGCGGCGAGCCTGGCGGGCGACGGCCGCGAAGCCGGCACCGAACAGGCCGAGACCGAGGGCGCCCAAGACGAAGAGCAGGGCGATCGGTGCCGCCGAACTGCCCTCTCCGCCGCCGGCGGCCGTCACCGGTCCGCTGGCGGTGGCTGCGACCGGCCTCCCCGCACCGCCCAGGATCTGGAACTGGGCCCGGGCCGGGGTGCCGGAGGTGTCGTTCCCGCGGGCATCGTGCAGGACGGCGATGACAACGTAGCTATCGGGCGCCGCATCCGGGACGGTAAAGGTGGCGGAGATGTTCCCCACCCGGTCAGGCGTGGCCTCGGCCAGCACGGGCCCATCGAGAGCGTTCCAGCGGATCTGGACGCCGGTGGTGACGCCGGAGGGCATCCGGAACGACGAACCGGTCACCGTGATCGTGTCACCCGGCTTACCCGTGCCGCTGCTCAAGTTGAGCGTCGCCAGGTTGGTGCAGGCATAGGCCACGGCACCGGTGGCAAGAAAGATGCTGCCGAGAAACACTCCAACAAGGGCGAAAGGACGCCGTCGGATCATGCTGCCCACCTCCTGGCAGCCGGGAACGCCCGGCCGAACCCCACTTCAATCCGAAGCGTACACCCGTGTGGTCCCCGCGACTAGTGCTCTTCGCGCGGCAGGCGCGGACTGGGAGCAAGGTGAACCTGGCCTCAACCAGCCGGTAGCCATAGGGGGGCCGGCATAGGAGCCGGAGGGATTTCGGCTTGCGGAGAGAGGCAGCACAGTCATCCCAGCGGGCAAAGCGAGTCGCGCAACCACTCTCCGTCAGCATGGAATCACGCTTGACTGCCATTGTCGGCGTGGTGACTGGTGGGTACGGCTCGACGGGAACCTCGCGGCCGCAGCTCCCGATTGAGGGGTGTCCCTTCCACGCGTACAGGAGGCCGGCCACCCACGCGTACGGGAGAACCACGATGGAGTAACGACTGCGGCTCCGGTCGCTCGATCGCCACCCGCACCTAGGTGTCGACCTTTCTCGCCGCCTCAACCCTCAGAGCCGCCGCTACGAGCGGGGCAGCGTGATCTGCACCTCGAACAAGGCCTTCGAGGAGTGAGGCTCGGGTTCGGCGACGACGTCCTGGCCGCGGCCATCCTCGATCGCCTCCTACACCACTGCGAGGTCATCTCGATCAACGGGCCTTCCTACAGGCTCAAGAAACACCTCGCCGTCACGAAGGGAGGTGGGCCCCTGGAGTGAGCTTCACCCGGCGCGACCTACTTCCTCGGTCATCTCCCAGGCGGGGATGTGGATCGCGCCCGGGAGGGCGCGCCGCGGTACTGGCGCACCTCGAGCACCTCCACGACTTGGGCTCCTGCGTCGAGCAGCTCCTGGTCACGTTTCCGGCGGATCTCGGTCGGCATGGGAGAAGTCTTTCCCAGCCGGCGCCCGGGTTAGGCCAGGGCAGGCATCCGCAGGCCCGGCCCCACAGACGGTGTCTAGGCCGTGGACCGTAGAGCCGATAGGCTGGCGTGGCGGCGGGTTGGGCGACGTCAGGACGTTGGGCTGGAATGACCGCCGAAACGACGAGGCGCTGGATGGGAGCGACCGTGGCGTGCGCCCTCCTCGTCGCTGGGGTGCTCGCGATGCCGCCGGTGGCCAGGGGCGCCTACCCAGGGGCCAACGGCAAGATCGCGTTCGAGACGACCAGGGACGGCAACCTGGAGATCTACTCGATGAACCCCGACGGCAGCGGGCAGACCAACCTGACGAAGGACCCGGCCGAGGACACCGACCCCGTCTGGTCGCCCGACGGCACGCGGATCGCGTTCGTCAAGGAGTCGGAGGGGCACCGGAACATCTACGTCATGAACGCCGACGGCACCGGCCAGACAAACCTCACTCCGGGCCCGGTGACGACCGGGCAGGCGAACGAGGGGACGAATCCCACCTGGTCCCCCGACGGCAGCCGCATCGCGTACACGAACGCGAACGGCGACATCTGGGTCATGAACGCCGACGGCAGCGGCAAGACCAACCTGACGCGGACATTGGCCACGGTGGCTATCGAGACGCAGCCGGCGTGGTCCCCTGACGGGAGCCGGATCGCCTACGTCCGCGACGCCGACATCTGGGTGATGAACGCCGATGGCACCAACCAGCGCCCGCTGACCGCCACCACGGGGGCGCTCCAGGACGAGAAGGCGCCCGACTGGTCGCCCGACGGCAGCCAGATCGTCTACGGCAAGGGCAGCGCGGTCTGGGTCATGAACGCCGACGGCACCAACCAGCACCAGATCCTGGCCAATTCGGTCCTCCCGGCGTGGTCACCGGACGGCACCAAGATCACCTTCTCGTCCAGCTCGTTCGGCGCCCCCAACGGCCCCGACATCTTCGTGGCCAACCCGGACGGCACCGGCGTGACCCGCCTGCCCACCGCCGTCCCGCCCACCGACACCGACCCCAACTGGCAGCCGGCCCAAGGGGGCCCGACCACCTCGACCTCCACCTCGACGTCGACGACCTCGACCTCGACTACGTCATCCACCTCGACCTCCACCACTTCGTCCACCACCACGCCGGCCTCGACCTCCACGACCTCCTCGACGACGACCACCGTGCCGCCGACGACGTCCACGTCGACCACCAGTACGAGCACCACCAGCACGACGATCCTGTCGGACGTGTGCCGTCAGATCCTCAACAGTCAGCTGGCGCTCAACGCTGAGTTCGACCGTGCCAGGAATCAGATTCTCCAGACGGTCCAGCCACCCGAACGGGACCGCCTGCTCCTCCAACTCGAGGCCCAGAGGGCTCAACGCAACGCCGAGTTCCAGCGGGCGCTGGAACGCAACCAGTGCCCACCCCCCACGACAACCACGACGGTGCCCACGTCGACAACTACGACGACTACCACGACCACGACACCGGCGGACCGTTGCGCGCAGATTCTTCAGAGCCGGCAGGCGTTCAACGCCTCTATCGACGCTCAGAGGATCGCCATCCTCCAGAACACCCCGCCGCAATTCCTGAACATGGCGCTCGCTCAACTCGAAGCTCTCAGGGCTCAACGCAATGCCGAATTCGACCGGCAGCTCGCCGAGAACCAGTGCCTCACGACCACCACCACGTCAACGACGACCACGTCCACGACCACCACGACGAGGCCGTCCGACCGGTGCGCGCAGATTCGTCAGAGCCAGCAGGCGTTCAACGCCGACATCGAAGCTCGAGAGACGGCCGTCGGCCAGAACCTCGAACCACGCGTGCGGGAGTCGGTACTCGCCCAACTCGAGGCCGCACAGGCCCGCGGGAACGCCGAGTTCGACCGGCAGCTGCTCCGCGCCCAGTGCTAACTGTCCCGACGTCGTCCCGCTTATCGCCGGCAAGACAAGGGAAATGGGGCGTGACCAGGACTGATGCGCTCGCACCAGGAGAGTTCCGCGGCGCCCGTACCTGCGTTCGGGACGCTGAGGCCGGGGGTCAAATCCCCCCTCCCCGACCCGGTCGGAGGGAATGTGACCGTGAAGGAAGGACTCCAGACCGCGAGCAGGCCGCGGGATTTCGAGGAACCGCATCGTACGTGGACACTCGTCGCGTGGCGAGCGAAAGTACGCTCGGGAGGCCGTGAGCGGGGTCTTCATTAGTTACCGGCGAGAGGACACCGCCTACATCGCGGGGCGGCTCCACGACGAGCTGGCGGCCCGCTTCGGCGACCAGCAGATCTTTCGAGACGTTGACAGCATGAGGCCCGGCACGGACTTCGTCACGATGATCCAGGACAGTGTGGCGTCGTCCGATGCCCTGATCGTGATGATCGGCGACGCGTGGCTGGGGTCCGCGGACGCCTCGGGAAGGCGGATCGACAACCCGGAGGATTGGGTTCACATCGAGATCGCGGCAGCTCTAAACCGCGGAATCCTGATCGTGCCCGTCCTGGTGGAGCACGCAAGGATGCCTTCCGAAGAGGAACTCCCGCCGGCTTTGGCTGGCCTCTCTCGGCGAAACGCCATGGAGCTGACCGACGTTCGGTGGGACTACGACGTCAACAACCTGATCGGCGTCCTGGTGGACGTGGTGAAGGGCCCACCCAAGGAGCAAAGGCGGGACGACCGGCCC
>JALZEC010000223.1 GCA_030862235.1 Actinomycetota bacterium
GGCCGGGCCGGCTTCGATCTGGCGGTACGCCCCGCTGCTCCCCGCCTTCAACGACGGCGCGGTTGACCTCGGGGCGGGCTACACACCGCTGGTGCGAGCCGACCGGCTGGCGGCTGAGCTGGGGCTGGGCGAGCTATGGCTCAAGAACGACACGCTCAACCCCACCGGCTCGTTCAAGGACCGCGTGGTGGCCGTCGCCCTGGCTCGTGCCCGGGAGCTCGGGTTCAAGGTTGCGGCCTGCGCCTCCACCGGCAACCTCGCCAACTCGGTGGCGGCTCACGCCACCCGGGCGGGCATGAAGCACGTGGTGTTCATCCCCGCCGACCTGGAGGAGGGCAAGGTCGTCACCACCGCCGTATACGGGCCGAACCTGGTGGCGGTAGACGGCAACTACGACGACGTCAACCGTCTCTGCGCCGAACTGGCCTCGGAGCGGCCGACGTGGGCGTTCGTCAACGTGAACCTGCGGACGTACTACGCCGAGGGTTCCAAGACGCTCGCCTTCGAGACGGCTGAGCAGCTGGGCTGGCAGGTACCCGACCATGTGGTGGTGCCCGTGGCCTCCGGGTCGCAGCTGACCAAGATCGCCAAGGGCTTCCAGGAGCTGTGGAAGGTCGGACTCCTCGACGAGGAGCCGCACGTGCGGGTGTCGGGCGCGCAGGCGCAAGGCTGCTCGCCGGTGGCAGCCGCTTTCGTCGAAGGCCACGACTACGTCCGCCCGGTGAAGCCGTCGACCATCGCCAAATCCCTGGCCATCGGCAACCCAGCCGACGGCTGGTACGCCCTGGAGACCGTGCGGTCCAGCGGCGGTGCGGTGGCCGCGGTGAGCGACGACGAGATCGTGGACGCCATGCTCCTGCTGGCCCGGACCGAGGGGATCTTCGCCGAGACGGCGGGCGGCGTGACCATCGGGACGCTGGCCAAGCTGGCGGCGGCGGGGGTGATCCGCCGCGACGAGCGGGTGGTTGCCTACGTGACGGGCCACGGGCTGAAGACGATCGAGGCGGTTGCTGCCCGGGCCCGCCCGACGGTCACGATCTCGCCCACGCTCGAAGCCTTCGCCGAGGCGCTCGGGAACCAGCTCGACGAGGAGGCTTGATGAGCGAGCACCAGAGCGGAGCGGGGGAGGGCAGCCCGGCAACCCCGCGCGCCAAGGTCCGCATCCCCACTCAGCTCCGCAGCCTCTCCGGGGGCGAGGCGGAGGTCGAGGTCGAGGGGGCGACCGTCGGGGAGGTGCTGGCTGCCCTGGAGAAGGCCCATCCCGGCTTCGGTGACCGCCTGTTCGACGAGCAGGGCAAGCTCCGCCGCTTCGTGAACGTGTTCGTGGCCGAAGAGGACGTCCGGTTCCTGAACGGGCTCGAGACCGAGGTGCCCAACGGCCAGACGGTGTCGATCATCCCCGCGGTCGCGGGCGGCTGACCGGCCCCTGACGAACTGGGGACGTTCCCAGGGGTCCTGACCCCGTTCCCTGCACCCAGAAGCACAGCCGGCCATTGCGCGTTTGCCGCCGAGGCGCGCTATCGTTAGCACTCGACACATGAGAGTGCTAACGGCGTAGACCGGAGGAGCCCCCACATGCCGAAGATGATCGCCTTCGAGGAGAACGCCCGGCGGGCCCTGGAACGAGGGATGAACCAGCTGGCGGACGCGGTACGCGTGACGTTGGGCCCCAAGGGCCGCAACGTCGTCCTCGACAAGAAGTGGGCAGCGCCCACGATCACCAACGACGGTGTCTCCATCGCCAAAGAGATCGAGCTCGAGGATCCCTACGAGCGGATCGGCGCCGAGCTGGTCAAGGAAGTGGCCAAGAAGACCGACGACGTCGCCGGTGACGGCACGACGACCGCCACCGTCCTCGCCTGGGCCATGGTGCGCGAGGGCCTGCGCAACGTGGCCGCCGGCGCCAACCCCATGTCCCTGAAGCGGGGCATCGAGCGGGCCGTGGAGCACGCGGTCGAGGCCATCAAGGACATCTCGGTCGAGGTCGAGTCCAAGGAGCAGGTCGCCCAGGTGGCAGCCATCTCCGCCGCCGACACCGAGATCGGCGACATGATCTCCGAGGCCATCGACAAGGTGGGCAAGGACGGGGTCATCACCGTCGAGGAGTCGCAGACCTTCGGGATGGAGATGGACCTGGTCGAGGGCATGCGCTTCGACAAGGGCTACATCTCGCCCTACTTCGTGACCGACCCTGAGCGTATGGAGGCGGTGCTGGAGGACCCCTACATCCTCTTCGCCAGCTCCAAGATCTCGGCCGTCCGGGACCTGCTGCCCGTGCTCGAGAAGGTCATGCAGTCGGGCCGGGCCCTCGTGATCCTGGCCGAGGACGTGGAGGGCGAGGCCCTCGCCACCCTGGTCGTGAACAAGATCCGCGGCACGTTCAAGTCGGTAGCGGTCAAGGCTCCCGGCTTCGGCGAGCGCCGTAAGGCGATGCTCCAGGACATGGCCATCCTCACCGGCGGCCAGGTCATCTCCGAGGAGGTCGGCCTCAAGCTGGAGAACGTCACCCTCGACATGCTGGGCCGGGCCCGCAAGATCACGGTGACCAAGGACGAGACCACCATCGTCGAGGGCGCCGGTGACGACTCCGACATCCGCGGCCGGATCAACCAGATCAAGGCCGAGATGGAGAACAGCGACTCCGACTACGACCGGGAGAAGCTGCAGGAGCGCCTGGCCAAGCTCTCCGGCGGTGTGGCCGTCATCAAGGTCGGGGCCGCCACCGAGGTCGAGTTGCGGGAAAAGAAGCACCGCATCGAGGACGCGGTCAGCACCACCAAGGCCGCGGTCGAGGAAGGCGTCGTGCCCGGCGGGGGCGTGGCCCTGCTCCGAGCCCAGGCCAAGGTGTACGACCTGGCCGGCTCCCTCGAGGGTGACGAGGCCACAGGGGTGCGGCTGGTCGCTCGGTCACTCGAGGAGCCCCTCAAGCAGATCGCGGTCAACGCCGGCCTCGAGGGTGGCGTGATCGTCGAGCGGGTGCGGGGCATGGACGGGCCGACCGGCCTCAACGCCGCCACCGGCGACTACGAGGACCTGTTCAAGGCGGGTGTCATCGACGCCGCCAAGGTGACCCGTTCGGCGCTCCAGAACGCGGCCTCCATCGCCGGCCTCTTCCTCACGACGGAGGCCGTGATCGTCGACAAGCCCGACGAGTCCAAGGCCAACCAGGCGGCCGCCGCCGCCGGCATGGAGGACTTCTAGTCCCTCCGCCCGTTTGGGTGTCGTAGCCAGAATCGAGACGAGGGGCCGGTTTCGCCGGCCCCTCCGTCGCGCCCGCGACTTGGCAATAGGTCGCCAATAGCAGGACTTCGCGGCGGTGAGGCAGAATCCCCGCAGAACAGGGGCGGAATTGCTTCGGAAAGTCGGGACGGGTACGCGGGAACGCGGGGAAGTAGGGGGAACCCAGGCCACTCGCCACGAACAGACCATGTGCAGAGCCGTCGTGAACAGGGAGGAGCGAGGGTGACTCGATCAGTGCGGATGCTGGTGCTGGGGGTCTTGGCCGCGCTGGCGCTGAGCGCGTGCGGCGAGACTGAGGGCATCGGGACAGCGCAGCGGGAGAACGCGGAGAGGGCGGACGCCATCTGCCAGAGGACGCAGGCGGAGGTGGGAACCCTGGCCGACGACGCCGCCAATGACCGTGACGAGGTCCGCAGAGCCTCGGACGAGTTCAAGGCGATTAACGCGCCCAGCGAGAACGAGATCAAGTGGACCCGGTTCGTGCGCGAGACCAGCAACCTCTGGCTGTCCCTCGAAGACGTGGCCCAGGCGCGCGACCCGTCCACCAACGACCGGCCCAGAGCGGAACGGGCAGTCACCCGCGTGCGCGAGACCAACACCCGGATCATGGAGCTGGCCGAGGACTACGGGATGCAGGTCTGCAACCGGGGCCTGGGCAACAACCCGTAGGAGATTGCGGCGGGGGACGCCGTAGGATCAACCGATCGAGCCGGTAACACCTGCCCAGGGTTGGGGCGTCCTCCACCTGTTCTGCCGTCCCCGTCCTGGTGCGGACGGGGAGGCGGTGGCGGCCGCCGTGAAGTCCTGTCAGGCCGACGACCACCAGGTCGTGTGCTTCGCCGTGCTCGGCCACAAGGCGGAGTTCGGTCTGATGGCTCTCGGTCCCGACCTGTGGCGTCTCCAGCGGCTGCAGGCCGAGATCACCGCAGCAGGCATGGATCCGGTCTGGTCGTACGTGTCGTTGACAGAGGTCTCGGAGTACGCCAAGGGCATGCCACCCCACATGCTCGAGCCCCGGTTGCACCCGGTCCTTCCCCCGGCGGATGCCAAGGTCGTCGGCTTCTATCCCATGTCCAAGAGGCGGGACGCAACCGGTAACTGGTACACGCTTCCCTACGAGGAGCGGTACAAGCTCATGGAAGGTCACGGCCGTGTGGGCCGGCGGTACAAAGGGCGCATCCTCCAGCTGATCACCGGATCGACCGGCTTGGACGACTGGGAGTGGGGCGTCACCCTCTTCGCCCAGGAGCCCGACGCCATCAAGGAGTGCGTGCACGAGATGCGCTTCGACCCGGCTTCCGCGGTCTACGCCGAGTTCGGACCGTTCTACGTCGGGCTGCTGGGGTCGGTTCAGGAGGTCCTCGGCCAGGTCGGGCTCCGCTGATGGGGGACCTCGCCGACCTGCGCGCCCGGTTGCGATCCCTGGAGCGGGTCGTGGTGGCGTTCAGCGGCGGCGCCGACTCCGCGTTCCTGGCCTGGGTGGCCCACGACACACTGGGAGTGGACGGCGCCCACGCGGTCACCGCCGTCTCGCCCTCGCTCGCCGCGTCGGAGCGGGACGACTGCGCTCGCCTCGCCGCTGAGTGGGGGCTCCGCTGGACGGGGGTCGAGACGGCAGAGCTGGACCGACCCGAGTACGTGGCCAACGGGCGTGACCGGTGTGCCCACTGCAAGAGCGAGCTACTCGACGCGCTGGGACCCATCGCCACCGCTGAAGCGGCAACCGTCGTGCTGGGAGTGAACGTCGACGACCTGGGCGACCATCGCCCGGGCCAGCAGGCGGCGGCTGAACGGGGCGCGGTCTTCCCACTGGTCGAGGCCGGATTCACCAAGACGGACGTCCGTCAGGCGTCCCGCACCCTCGGGCTGCGCACCTGGGACAAGCCGGCGGCGGCCTGCCTCGCATCACGGGTGCCCTACGGTGTGCCCGTGACCTTCGCCACCCTCGAACGGGTCGCTGCTGCCGAAGCCGGCCTCCGAGCGCTGGGGTTCCGCCAGCTGCGGGTCAGGCACTACGGCGACCTCGCTCGGGTCGAGTTGGACCGAGACGACCTCGCGGCGGCGGTGGCGCGACGAGCTGAGGTGGTCGCCGCCGTGCAGGCAGCCGGCTACCGGTACGTCACCCTCGATCTCGAGGGCTTCCGGTCCGGGAACCTCAACGGGTAGCCGGTGTCGCGCGTCCGCGTCCGGTTGACGTTTCCGGAACCCCTCATCACCGAGCCAGTGATCGGCCGGATGGTCCGCAAGTTCGACGTCCTGCCCAACATCCGCAGGGCCAGCATCGAGGACACCTTGGGCTGGATGATCTGCGAGATCACGGGGGAACGGGCGGCGCTGGAACAGGCTCTGCTCTGGCTGGCCGAGACGGGCGTGCAGGTCGACCGCCTCGGCGACGTCGTCGAGGGGTAGGCAGACTTCGGCTGGGGCTACCAGCCCTCGGAGCCCGGTTCGCCCTTGAACGGGCCAACCACGTCCATCGTGATCCACCCGCCGTAGAAGCCTCCGGGCTGCGGACGCACGAACTCGCCGTCGACCAGGCAAAGCTCCATGGCCGCGGCATAGAAGGCGATGTGGTCCTTGAGGGCTTCGTAGCCGGGCGAGGGGTCGCGGTAGGTCCAAGCGGCGGCGGGGGCAACGTGGTCGCCCCGCACGACATCGAAGTACGACGCCACACCCTTCCACTCGCAGAAGCTCGTGCGCTCGATCGGGTCCAGTGCCCCGGCCAGCACGCTGTCCGGGGGGAAGTAGTAGACGGGCGGATGGCTGGTCTCGAGCACGCGAATCGGGCTGAGGGTGATGGCGATGGTCTGGCCGCCGAAGATCACCTCGCACTGGCGTCGCACCTGCTCGATCCGGGGCGGGCGGGGGTAGTCCCAAACCGACTCTTGGCCCGGGCCGGGCGGGATCGGAGTGGGCCTCATGCGCTGGGCTCGGGATCGGGCAGCATGGTGTCGTGGTGGACGGTGCGCAGGCGCTCGAGGAGCATGGTAGGGCGCTGGCCGACGCCATCTCCGACGCCCTGCCCGGCTGGGTCGAACGGTCGGTGCGGCGTCGGCTGGAAGACGCCGGACGGACTGCCGACCCGGACGTGATGGCGGCGGCCGCCGACGCCGGCAAACGGGCGGCTGAAGAGGTGGGGGCGGCCGTGCGCCGGCTGCTCGCACGGGATGTCGACGAGCAGCGGACGACGCCGCTGAGCCTCGTCCGAGGAGCGGTCCGGTACCCGACTGCCGTCCTCGAAGGAGCGGGGGTACCTCCGGTCCACCGGGACGAGGTGCAGGCGGCACTGTTCCCGGAGGACCGGTACGACCTCGCCCCCGCCAACTTCGCCGACGTCGACCCGTCACTGGCGGAACCGGGCCTGGTATGGGGAGCGGCCAAGGCGTTCGCTCACCTTCAGCGTCACAAGAAGCCGGAGGAGTGATATGAGCAGGAAGATCGTCGCTTACGTCCCCGACCTGCTCGATCGGTCGAAAGTGGCGGCGGCCGGAGACGTGCGCTTCGTCGGCCGGCCGGATGAGCTGGCGGAAACGGCGGCGTCGGTCGGTGCCGACGTGGTCGTCGTCGACCTGACTCGCCCGGGTGTGGTGGAGGCGATCGGGGGCATCTCAGTGCCGGTCATCGCCTTCGCCAACCACACCCGGCGGGACCTCATGGACGCCGCTCTGCAGGCCGGGGCGAGCCAGGTCATGGCCCGCTCCGCCTTCTTCTCCCGTCTGGACGCGCTCCTCGCCGGACCCCATTAGCGTGGCGGGGCGAATGAGCCTGAGCGAGCGTGACGCCAGGCCGGACACAACGTTCGAGCCACGCCAGCCGGTCTCGGCCTCCGACCTGCTGCGCTGGAGCGAGGCCCTGTCCGGGATCGCCCGTACAGGCCTGGGATTCACCGAGAACCTCTACGAGCGCGAGCGCTTCGAGGAGGTTCTGCGGGTGGCCGCCGACATCCGGGTGGCGGCGGGGCCGCAGAGCCCGAGCGCAGCGAGCAGCCACGACGTGGAGGCGCTCGTGGAGCGCTGGCTCGAGCAGGTCGGCAGCGGGGTCGAGGGGTACGTCACGCCCAAGGTGGCCGTGGGCGCGGTGGTGGGCAACGACCAGGGCGAGATCCTGCTCGTACAGCGGGCGGACTCGGCGGTCTGGCTCTATCCCACGGGGTGGGCCGACGTCGGGTACTCCGCCTCCGAAGTGGCCGTCAAAGAGGTGCTGGAAGAAACCGGAATCCACGTCGAGCCGCTCCGCCTGATCGCCCTGCTCGACGGCCTCCGCCTCGGATTTCACCGCGTCCCCCTCTACTCGTTGGTCTTCCACTGCCGGATGGTGGCGGGCGACCTGCGGGCCCATCCCCTCGAGTGCCTGGATGCGGGCTGGTTCACGGAGGACGACCTGCCCCAGCCACTGGCGGGAGACGGCCGCTGGACGGCCCACGCCTTTCGCGCCATCCGGGGGGAGCCGGTGGACGTGTTCTTCGACCCGCCTCGTGACCCCCCCTGGCGAAAGAAGGGGGACGGGCCGTAGGGTCCCTGCTCCGGGAAGGAGGTTCTGTGCTGTTTTCGAGGAAGAGGCCGGGGACTGACCCCATGGCGGTGGTGAGCCGTTTCGTCGAGGCGGCCAACCGCCATGACGTCGACGGCATCTACGCGTGCGTGCACCCCCACTTCGACAGCATCCAGCCGTGCTTCCCGTCCCGGAACTTCACGGGGGCCGACCAGGTCCGCAAGAACTGGCGGGCCATCTTCGAAGCCGAGCCGGGGTTTCGCCTGACCGTCCTGCGCTCGGCCCGTTCCGGTGACACCGTGTGGGTCGAGCTGCACGGCGCGGGCAACGCCGCACAGGTAGCGGGGATCTTCATCCTCGGCATCGAGGACGACAGGATCCGCTGGGCCCGGGTCTACAGCGGCCCGGTCGAGCAGGTGGGCGAAGAGGGCGAGGCCTCGCAGCGCCAGATGCAGATCAACTGACGCGTCGTTCTGCGGCTACTGGCTGGCGCTGAGCTGGGCGAGCAGGGCGTCGACAATGGAGCTGCGCCGTTTGGAGCGCTCCCACTCGTCGGCGACGCGGTCGTGGTCGACCAGGCCGGTGGCGTCGGGGGGCAGGCCCAACGCTCCCTGGCACGCGGCGGCCAGGGTGGCCGGCTCCACCTCCTCGTCGTAGGCGGAGAACGCCTCGAGGCCGTCCCAGAGCTGCTCCAGAGGGGCGGGCGGGGGAGTCCCGGTGGCGAACGCGTCAGCCGTCGCCTCGAACACGTCGTAGGTGTCCACTCCCGCTGGCCGCTGGTACCCCCCGACTGGGTGCAGGCGCCACTCCACGGTGAGGCCGGCGGGACCGTCGTCCCGGAGCCAGACCTGGGAGCCGTTCACGTAGGCGTCGTGCGGAGGGCCGAAGCGTCCGTCGAGGGCGAGGATGAGCGCCGAGGAGGCCCGCCAGACGCACGTCGGCACGAGGCGACCCACCGTCCCACCTTATGGCTGACACCATGGCGCGGTGCCTGACCGTCGCTTCGCCCTCACCGCGGTCGTGGTGTTGGCGCTCGTTGCCAGCGGGTGCCGCGGTGACGACCCGGCGGCGATCAGCGGTAGCGGGCCTGGGCAAGGCGAGGACTCCAGGGAGGGCACGGCCGACGTCAGCCCGACCACGATCGCCCTCGCACCCACCGTCCCTCCGCCCGCTGCCTCGCCCACCTGTCCAACCCCACCCGCGGCCAATCAGCCGGACCCCCGCCGGCCCCGTTACCGGCTCAGTGTGGACGTGCGGCTCGATGAGAACACTGTCCGCGGGGTGACGGAGGTGCGCTTCACGCCGGACATCGACACCGACCGCTTGGTGTTCCGGCTGTGGGCGAACGGGCCGCGGCCCGCGGCCAGCGGAGGATCGATCCAGACGGGGGCGGTGACGGTCAACGGCCGGCCGGCACCATCATCCGTCGAGGACCCCACCACCCTCGTCGTTCGCCCCACCCCCGCACCGGCGGCCAACCGAGCGGTGGACATCTCCGTGCCGTGGACGCTGCACCTCCCGGGGCCCTCACGGGACCGGATGGCGCGGGAGGGTGACTCCGTGCGCCTCGGGTCGTTCTTCCCGATCCTGCCGTGGGAGCCGGGTGTGGGCTGGGGATTGGAACCGGCCACGGGAGGGTTTGCCGAGGCTTCGGTCGCCCCCGTCGCCGACTTCGAGATGACGGTCACCGTCCCCGCCGGATTCGCGGCGCTGGCCAGCGGCCGTGAGGACCGTCCCGGTCACTGGACGGCCACCGCCGTACGGGACGTGGCCCTGTCCGTCGGCCGGTTCACCACCGCCACGGGGACGGCCCACGCTCCCGAGGCTGTTGAGGTGAAGGTGGGAGTGGTGCAGGGAATCGGCGAATCGCCCGAGCCCTATCTGGCCAAGACCATCGCCGTCATGAACGACTTCGGCCGTCGTTTCGGGCCCTATCCCTGGCCCACCTTCACCCTGGCCATCACGCCCGGGGTGGGCGGGGGGATCGAGTACCCCACGCACGTCATGCAGGGGCCGGGCACCATCGGGGCCACGACGAGCCACGAGGTGGCCCACCAGTGGTTCTATGCCCTGGTAGGCAACAACCAGGGCCGGGATCCCTGGCTGGACGAAGGCTTGGCCAGCTGGGGCGAGGCTCGGTTCGAGGATGCGCTCAGCGCCTTCCTGGCCGAGCCCATACCCCCCGGAGCCACTGGTCGCCTCGGAGATCCCATGACCTACTGGTCGGGGCGCCAGGCCCTCTACTTCCGCGGGGTCTACGTCCAAGGCGTCCACGCGCTGGCCGCCCTCGGTTCACCCGACCTGGTCGACTGCGCCCTGCGCGTCTACGCGGCCGCCTTCGCCCACCGCATTGCCCGTCCGGGTGACCTCGTCGCCGCCCTGCGCTCAGCCTTTCCCGACGCCGAGTCGGTGCTGGAGCGGTACGGCGTGCGCTGAGCGACAGAGCCGACGCCGCCGCCCAGGCCCCGGCCCAGGCCGCGTCCTCAGTCCCCCTGCTCTCGCAGGAACCGCTGCAGCTCGGCGGCCAGCTCCTCGCCCGAGGCCAGCTCCAGGCCCTCGGCGTCGTTGGTCTCCTCGAGCCGGGTGACGTAGGCGGACACGTCTTCGTCAGCTTCCACTACTTCTGTCACCTGCCGCTCGTAGTCGACGGCCAACTGGGCCAGGTCGGCGGCGACGACGCGCACCTCCAGCAGGCGGGCCGCCCGCTCCACCAGCGCCAGGGCGGCCTTGGGTGAAGGGGTGCCAGCGACGTAGTGCGGGACGGCTGCCCACAGCGAAGCCGACGGGATTCCCGCCTTGGCGAAGGCGTCGTGCAGCACACCGACGATCCCGGTGGGCCCCTCGTACCGGGACCGCTGCAGGCCGAGCTCCTCAACCAGCTCGCGGCTAGCGGCCGAGCCCGTCACCTTCACCGGGCGGGTGTGGGCCACGTCGGCGAGAAGGGCTCCAAGGGTGACAACCAGCTCCACCCCGAGATCCTGGGCGATGGAGACGACCTCGGCCGAAAAGGTTCGCCAGCGAAGCTGGGGTTCGGTGCCGATCAGGAGGACGACGTCGTGGTCCTCGCCCGTCAGCCGGGCGGCCGAGAGCTGGTTGGCCGGCCAGACGATCCGGCGGGTGAATCCCTCGGCCAACTTCACCTGCGGCCGCGTGGAGCTGAAGTCGTAGAACTCCTCAGGGTCGACCGAGGCGAAAGGACGGGCCCCCCATCGGTCGCGGAGGTAGCGGGCGGCGGTCGTCGCCGCCTCGGCCGCGTCGTTCCAGCCCTCGAAGGCGGCGATCAGGATGGGGCGGCGAAGGCGCGGCCGCTCCTCCCAGCGCACGTAGTCCACCCGACGAGGGTACCGGCCGCCGCCGACGAGCGGGGCGGCCACCCTTCAACGGGATGGCGCCACCGGCTCGGATCCGGCGAACGCCCCCCAGAGCTCGGCGTACCGGCCACCTCCGGCGACCAGGTCGTCATGCCGGCCGGACTCCACGACCCTCCCCCCGTCGACGACCACAATCCGGTCCGCGCTCCGGGCGGTCTGAAGGCGGTGGGCGATCAGCAGCGTGGTCCGGCCGCTCGAGAGCAGGCCCATCGCCTGGACGACCCGTGCTTCGGTCGCCAGGTCCAGGGTGGCCGTCGCCTCGTCGAGGAGCAGGATGGCCGGGTCGACGAGCCACGCCCGGGCCAGGGCGATGAGCTGCCGCTGACCGGCCGAGAGTGACCGCCCGCGCTCGGTGACCGGATGGAGGTAGCCGCCCGGGAGGCGGGCGATGAACGGGTGGGCGCCGACCGCCCGGGCGGCCGCCTCCACTGGGGCATCGGAAGCGTCCGGGCGTCCGTAGGCGATGTTGTCCCGAATGGTGCCGGAGAAGAGGAACGGCTCCTGGGGGACGTATCCCAGCTGCCGGCGGTAGGCGCCCGGGTCGAGCTCGGGCAGCGGCCTGCCGTCCACCAGGATCCGCCCCTCAGTCGGGTCATAGAAGCGGGCCACCAGCTTGACGAGCGTGGACTTGCCCGCCCCGGTCTCCCCGACCAGGGCCACCGTCTCCCCGGGAGCGACGTCGAGATCAACTCCCGAGACGGCGTCCTCGTTGCTCCCCGGGTACCGGAAGCGGACGCCTTCGAAGCGGATGGCGCCAGAGATCCGACCAGGGTCGACCGGGCGGGCCGGGGGGATGACCGAGGGCTGGGTGGCGAGAAGTTCGCCGATCTTGGCCAGCGAGGCCCGGGCCTGCTGGTAGGTGTCGAACACCTGAGAGAGCTGCTGGATGGGCGAGAACAGCAGGTTGAGGTAGAGGAGGAAGGCGACGAGCTCGCCCGGCGTCACGTCCCCGGAGCTGGCCAGGCGGTAGCCGACGCCGAGCACGACGGCCGAGGCCACCACCGAGAGGAACTCGATGAAGGGGAAGTACGTGGCCACGAGCCGTTGGGCGTCCATCCGGGCGTCGAGGTGGTCCCGGGCGACGCGCCGAAAGTCGTCGATGTTGCGCTCTTCGCGCCCGTAGGCCTGCGCCACCCTCACACCCGACACGCTCTCCTGGAGGTTGGCGTTGACGGTGGCGATGCGCTCGCGCGCGGTGTCGTATGCGGCGGCCGACGTGCGCCGGAACCACAGGGTGGCGATCAGCAGCGGCACCAGCACGGTCATGGTGGCCAGTGACAGGCGCACGTTCATCAGCAGGAGGGCGGCGGCCACGCCGCCGAAGCTGAGGATGCTGACCACCGCCTGCAGCAGCCCGTTCTGCAGGAGCGTGGCCAGGCTCTCCACGTCGGTGGTCATCCGGGTCATGATCCGGCCCGGCATCTCGCGGTCGTAGGAGTCGAGGCCCAGCGACTGGAGGTGGTCGAAGATCCGCACCCTCAGGCCGAACAGGAGCTCCTCGGCCGTGCGGCGCGTGTACCGCTGTTGGGCATAGACGTTGAGCCAGTTGGCCAGGGCGACGGCCAGGAAGGCGGCGCTGGCCGCCCACAGCGCCCGCTGCGAGCCGGCCACGAC
>JALZEC010000229.1 GCA_030862235.1 Actinomycetota bacterium
CCAATGGCGCGCCGCAGTCAAGTCGTGCCAGCCGCCTGCCGATGCAGTTGGCATGGGCCGCCTTCCCATGGCTTGTCCCCGCCGTAGCCCCCGGCGGCGGGACTGATCGCCGGGCGGAGGTGCCACGATGATCGCGTGGGCCCTCACCGAAGCGACGCTGGCTTTCATCGTCTTCTGCGCCGACTCCGTCGGCGAAGAGAGGCGGAGGCCGGCCGAGCGGGTGGCCCGGGCGGTCCTCTGGATGGTCACCCTGACCCAGTGGTTCACGCATCGAAACCTGGCGAAGCTCGGCCGGTTCGGCGCCGTTGTGTGGTTCCTGGTGACCACGGGCTGGCTCCTCACGCTCGAGTACGACCGATTGCCGACCCCGGCCTTCCTCGTCCTGGCCGAGGCGACGATGGGCTTCGTGGTCTATTGCGTTGACGCCCTCTCCTCGGACCTGGAGAACAAGCCGGGTCGGCGACTGTTGCGGAGCATCTTCTGGATGAAGCCGATCGCTCACTACCTGAGCGACGACGACAGCATCGCCCTGATCCACGCCAGCGTGACGATCTGGGTCCTCCTCACCACCGGCTGGCTCCTCGGCCTCCTCGCCGACCGGGTGGCCGCTCCTCTGGGCGGATGGTCATGAGCGAGCACCGAAGCGGAGCGGAGGAATGCAGCGCAAAGGTGGCCCCATGAGCCTGCTGGACGCGTTTCGAGAGCGGCGCCCGTTCCCAGGCAAGGATCCCTGGGTGATCCCTTACGAGGGTTCGCTCCTGCTCGTCCAGTCCGGGGGCGGCGACCGTCGGATCGTGGTCAAACGGTTTCAGGACCTGGAACGGATGGACCGAAACACGGAGAGGGTGATCTGGACGCCGAGTGGCCCCACGCGACATCTCCGTCAGGTCTGGGCGCCGGAGCTCCACAAGATCGAGGGCCGCTGGTACGTCTACTTCTCCGCCGGCGACGGACGGCCCGGGGGCCATCGCACCTACGCCCTCGTCTCCGACGATCCGCTCGGCCCGTACCTCACGCTCGGGCCCGTCTCCGACCCGCGCCACGACGTGTGGGCGATCGACCTCACCGTCTTCCCGCACGCCGGTCGGCTCTATGCCGTGTGGTCGGGCTGGGAGGGGCCCGAGGACCGCTTCCCCCAGAACCTCTACATCGCTCCCATGTCCAACCCCTGGACGATCAGTGGCGAGCGCCGGTGCCTCTCGCGCCCGCAGCACGGCTGGGAGATGAGCGTGGCGCCGGTCAACGAGGGGCCCGAGGTGATCCGCCATCCCACGACGGGTCGGCTCTTCATGTTGTTCGCGGCCGACGCCAGCTGGACCCAAGCCTACAAGACGGGCCTTTTGGAGTGGACGGGCGGGGACATCACCGACCCCGCCTCCTGGCGGAAGATGCCCCGGCCGTTCTTCAGTGGCGGAGGGCATGGGTGCGTCGTCGACACCCCGACGGGGTCGTACCTCGTCTACCAGCGGAAGCTGAGCGGCGACCCGGGTTGGGCCGACCGGGAGATACGGTGGGCCCCCTTCGGGTGGGACGCGGAGGGCTATCCCGTTGTGAACGGGCCTTCGGCAGGAACTCCAGTCGCCATTGGCGGCGACGCTACCCCCGGCCTTGCTCCCCGTGGCCTGGATCGCGTCGCCTGATCGCGACCGGTAGCGACCGCGCCAGGCGCCCGTCCACGCGTAGCTGCAGGAGGGGCTCGTCGCGTCGCGGCCAGCGGAGAGTGCTCCAAGTGCGGGACACTGCTCGCCAAAGCTCCACAGCGCGCGAGGAGGCGGGCAATGGTGGTTGTGCGTTGACCCACTTCGACGTGATCGTCGTCGGTTCCGGATTCGGGGGCGCAGTGGTGGCGGCCCGTCTGGCGGAAGCGGGACGAGCCGTCCTCGTCCTGGAACGGGGGCGGCGGTGGTCGGCCGGAGAGTACCCCCGCACCTTCAGCCAAGCAGCCAGCGCGGTCTGGGACGAGCGGGGGAACTACGGGTTCCTCGATTACCGCGTGTTCGGGCGCATCGACGTGATCCAGGGGTGTGGCGTGGGCGGAGGGTCCCTCCACTACTTCAACGTGCAGCTCCGGGCACCCGAAGTGATCTTTCAGCGTCCGGAGTGGCCGGAGGCCATCAGCCGGACGACGCTCGACCGCTACTACGAGCGAGCCGAGGCGGTGATGACACCGGCACCGCTCGTGCCCCCACCGGGCGAATCGGTGCCGACGCGCACCGACGCGTTCTTCCGGGCGGCGCGAGGCGCGGGCTTCGACCCGCACCTGGTCCCGATCGCGATCCACACGGGCGCCACCCGGCCCCATCCAGTGAGCGGGTTGAACCAGGAGCCCTGCGCCTTCACCGCCGACTGCCTGCTCGGCTGCCGACCGAGGTCGAAGAACAGCCTGGACGTCACCTACATCCCAATGGGGGAACGGGCCGGGCTCGAGGTCCGGCCGCTCCACACCGTCGACACGCTCGCCCCGAACGGGGACGAGGGGTACATCGTGAGGGCGCGCCGCCACGACCCCGAGGTCCCCGGCCGATCAGAGCCATGCGAGTTCCGGGCCACCTCGGTCGTGCTCTCGGCGGGAGCCATCGGGTCGACCGAGATCCTGCTCCGCTCCCGTGACCAGGCCCGGACCCTTCCCCGCCTGCCGGCCGCCCTCGGCCAGCGGTTCTCCGGCAACGGCGACATGCTCTTCGCCGGGACGAAGAACGTGGCTGATGTGGTCGATTCGAGCCGCGGTCCGAGCATCACCGCCGGGGCTTTCGTCCAGCGCCCGGGCTCGCGCCACCTGATCCAGCTTCAGGACCTGGGCTTCCCGCCCGCCCTGACCTCGCTGTTCGACGGCACCCTTCCCGTCCCCAGCCGGGTGCGAAGCCTCGCCCACGCCGCCGGCGGGTACTGGGAGGCAGCCCGCGAGGGCGCGTCCTTCCCCGCCCGGAGCCTGTTCGGCGGGTCGTTCGTCCCCCATTTCCTGCCCTATCTGGGCATGGGCACCGATGCCGCCGACGGCCGGCTGCGGCTCGACGCCGGCGGGCGGCTGCGGCTCGACTGGAATCCGGCCGCCAGCCGCGAGATGTACGAGGAGATGGAAGACGCCATGCGCCTCATGAGTGCGGCCGTGGGCGGGCGGTTCGTGCGCAGCCTGCCGTGGCGCTGGCCGATGCACCGCCTGCTCACGGCGCATCCTCTCGGTGGCTGCACCATGAGCGATTCACCCTCCTCCGGCGTGGTCAACGACCGGGGAGAGGTGTGGGGTCATCCCGGCCTGTTCGTGTCCGACTCCTCGGTGCTCCCCGGGCCCATCGCCGTGAACCCCTCGCTCACGATCGCCGCCGTCGCCGAGCGAACCGCGCAGTGGATGGTGTCCGGGCGGGAGGCGACCTGAGGGCTGGACGGTTCGGCGGGGGCTCCCGTGGGAACACCGTTGGCCATGCTGACCATCCTGCTCATCGTGCTGCTGGTGCTGCTCCTCGCCGGTGCCATCGGCGGTCCCCGCTACTACCGCAGACGGCCCCGGCGCACCATTGTTCGGGAGTACGAAACCGACCTGTAGTGCGCTGACCCCTCAGTCGGGCGGGTAGTGGTGGTTGAAGGCCACCAACATGGGGCCCCACGGCCCGAACCCGATCCGGCACACCGAGGCGTCGGCGACGAACAGCCGCCAGGCGACCTCGTCCCCCACGCCCAGGGCCCACGCGACCGCGGCCTTGATGGGCGAGACGTGGGTGACGACGACAACGGTGCTGGCCGTTGCCTCTGCCACCAGGTCTTCACACGCTGATCGCACGCGTTGGCCGAGGGCGAGGAGCGGCTCACCGCCGGGGGGAACGAACCCGCCCTCCTCGTGCTTCGACGCCCAGGCGTCGGGGGGCACGTCGGCAACGGGCAGGCCCTCGAGCTCGCCGTAGTCGAGCTCCACCCAGCGCTCGTCGGTCTCGACTGGGAGACCGAACGCTTCCGCCGTCAGCCGAGCCCGGCTGAGCGGGCTCGAGATCACCTTCGCCGGGGTCTCTACAGCCGCCGCCACGGCCACCGCCTGCCGCCGCCCGAGCTCGGTGAGGGACACCTCGGCCCGCCCCGAGATCCGACCTTCGACATTCGCGGTGGTCTGGCCATGCCTGACGAGGATGAGCACCCCCGTGACGGTAGGCGGCGCCAACAGGGGGCCGGCACGGGCCGGATGGCAGCGGCT
>JALZEC010000265.1 GCA_030862235.1 Actinomycetota bacterium
CCCATGAGCATGGCCACGGGCTCCCTGTGGGAGACCGTCGTCGGTCTGGAGGTGCACTGCGAGCTGGCCACGGCCACCAAGCTGTTCTGTGGCTGCCGCAACGCCTTCGGGGACGAGCCCAACACCAACATCTGCCCCGTCTGCCTCGGCCTGCCCGGGTCGCTCCCCGTGCTCAACGAGGCGGCGGTCGAGCTGGCGATGAGGATCGGTGCCGCCCTCCACTGCGACATCCGGCGCTCGATCTTCCACCGGAAGAACTACTTCTATCCGGACATGCCGAAGGCCTATCAGATCAGCCAGTACGACGAGCCGCTCAACGTCAACGGCTTCCTCGACCTCCCCGACGGCAGCAGGGTCGGGATCGTCCGCGCCCATCTCGAGGAGGACACCGGCAAGACCACGCATGTGGGGACGAGCGGACGGATCCACGGGGCCGAGCACGCCCTGGTCGATTACAACCGCGCCGGGGTGCCGCTGGTGGAGATCGTCAGCGCCCCCGACATCCGGTCCGCCGAACAGGCGGAGGCGTACGTCAACGAGCTGCGGGCCATCCTCGTCGCCATCGGGGCGTCCGATGCCCGGATGGAGGAGGGCTCCCTCCGCATCGACGCCAACGTGTCCGTGCGCGCCGCCGGGTCTCGCGCCTACGGCATTCGGGCGGAGATCAAGAACCTGAACTCGGTGCGGTCGTTGCGGCGCGCCGTCGAGTACGAAGCGCGGCGCCAGATCGGGGTGCTGGACGGGGGCCAGGCCGTCGTTCAGGAGACCCGCCACTGGAACGAGGACGCCGGCCACACCGTCCCCCTCCGTTCCAAGGAGGAGGCCGAGGACTACCGGTACTTCCCGGAGCCTGACCTGGTTCCGGTCTCCCCTCCGGCCCAGTGGCAGGACGGCGTTCGGGCTGCTCTCCCCGCCCTCCCCGCGGCCCGGAGGGCGGAGCTGGCGGCAACCGTCGGGGTGGGCCCGGCCGAGGTCACCGGGGTCGTCAAGGCGGGACTGGACGAGTGGGTCAAGGCGGCGGTCGCCGCCGGGATTGACGGCCGGTTGGCGCTGAACCGGGCCACCAACGAGGTGGCGAACCGACCCCGTGCCGAAGGCGTCGGGCCAGCCGCCTTCGTGACCGCCCTTCGCTTGGAGCAGGAGGGCAGGCTCACCGCGACCCAGGCCAAGCAGGTGCTCAGTCATGTGCTCGTCGAAGGGGGCGATCCGGAGGAGGTTGCCCGAGCACTCGGGTTCGAAGCCCTCGACGCCGGTGCGCTGGCTACGACGGTCGACCAGGTGGTCGGTCAGCACCCACGAGAGTGGGAGCGTTACCTCGGAGGCGAGGAGAAGTTGGTCGGGTTCTTCGTCGGGAAGGTGATGGCCCTCACCCGAGGCAAGGCGGATGGGAAGACGGTCACCGCGGTTCTGCGGGCCAAGCGAGGAGTATGAGCCCGCTCAGCGGTTGAACCACCACTAACCGCGGACACGGGCGCGAGCGGTGCTTGCCAGGGATCGTCCGGTTGGGGCAGACTCCCCCCCAGAACCGGCCGGGGGTCAAACATGCGCGGGAGATCGATGAGGCGGGCAACGTTGGTCGTGTTCATGAGCGCGGCCTTGACAGGTGTCAGCGGGCTCGTCCTACCGGCCTATGGCCAGTCGGCGGGCGTCGGGAACACCGGCCAGGGGTCGGCAGGCACGGGTGGGAACTCCAGCGTGGGCAACGCGTCGGGGAACGCGGCCGCCACCCAGAGCAGCGCGACCGCGCCGGAGGACGAAGGCCTCCTCGGCCTCGGGGGCCTGCTCAACGCTCCGGTGAACCTGAGTCTGGGCCCCGGTCCGTCGAACACGTCGAACGGCACGTCGGCGGTGAACAGCGGACCGGCGTCGGCGACGGGGAACACCACCACCAACGGCGTCACCCAGGCAGGCGGCGGCGGCGCAGTCGCGCCCATCTTCGGCCCCGTCGTTCCCGCTCAGAGCGCGGGGATCGGCAACTCCGGCTCCGCCGCGGCAGACACCGGTGGCAACCGGAGCGTGGGCAACGACTCCGACAACGCGGCCACGATCACCCAGAACGCCGCCGGCGGCCTCATCAACCTGCCCGTCAACGTCAACCTGCTGGGGGGGCCGTCCAACGTCTCCAACGGCACGTCCACCATCAACACGGGTGCGGCCGAGGCGACCGGGAACGAGGCGGTCAACAGCGTCGACCAGGTCCGCACCGGCGCCCTCTTTGGTCCGGGCGTGTGCGACGGCTGGTGGAACCTGCAGAACGCCGAGGTGCAGAACTCGGGAGCGGCCCGAGCCGACACGGGCGGCAACGCCAGTGTGGGCAACCAGTCCTCCAACGTTGCCGCCATCACCCAGGACGCGGGCGGTGGCCTCATCAACCTGCCGCTCAACCTCAACCTCCTGGGCGGCGTGGCCAATGCCTCCGACGGGCAGAGCGCGATCACTACCGGGGCGGCCAACGCCACCGGAAACCAGGCGACGACCGGCGTCACTCAGCAGTGCCTGGAGCCGGAGCTCGTCTCGGTCGACGGACCGCACTTCAAACCGCACCTCCGGGGGGTCGATGGGCACAAGGTGCACCACGGGCCCCACCACAAGGGCGCGCCGAAGCAGGAGCTGGCCCACACCGGTGTGGATCCGTTCGTGATGGGCCTGGTTGCCTTCACCCTCCTCTTCGGAGGATTCCTGTTCCTCGTCTGGGAGCGGGTCGAGGCCCTTCCTGCCCGACGGACGCCCGCCGCCTGACCAACGCCGACTGGTTTCCCGGCCTCCGGGCCGGTGAGAATGCGCCATGTCCGTCGTCAAGATCAACGCCATCCAAGTGCCCGCCGAGCGCGCCGACGAGATGGCCCGCCGGTTCGCTGCCCGGGCAGGTGAGGTCGAGAAGGCCGACGGGTTCGAGGAGTTCCAGCTGCTCCGGCCGGCCGACGAGCGAACGACGTGGCTCGTGTAC